>WQYS01000264.1 GCA_009781125.1 Acidobacteriaceae bacterium
GCTGCGCAGATCGAATTCGCGGGCATCTGCAATGCCATCGCCCGCTGCGCCGGTTGCGGCAAGCAGTTGTACGCCGCTCCGCTTCAATGCGGCGACCTCACTCTCGGTCGCTGCGATCACCGGCAATCGAAACGCGCTGCCCACACTTGCCCGCAGAGCCTTCTGGTTCCATACGTTCACGGTTCCGGGAGTCGTCAGCAATCCGGATGCTCCAAACGCCTCCGCCGACCGCACCAGCGTGCCCAGATTTCCCGGGTCCTGAACTCCGCAGGCAATCAGAATCAGCGGCGCTGGTGTTGCCAGTACGTCTTCGAGTTGGTACGCAGGCAGAGTCATCAGCGCCGCGACACCCTGCGGAGACTGCGTTTCTACTGCGCTTGTGAAGACATCCTCAGTAAGCCGCAGAAGCTCAACGTTCCTGGGCAAGCCGCAAGGTTCTGCTCTTCGCTCGCTCACGAAGACCATCTTCAGCTTCATGCCGCTGCGGATCGCCTCTTCCAGCAGATGCTCGCCCTCGATGGCGACCAGCCCATCGCTGAGCCGATGGTTCTCTGCGAAGGCGGCGCGCAACTGCTTTACCTTCGCGTTGGACCTGCTCGAAATTACGGTCGCAACCATTGCCATTTATGAATCTTACCCTTTACCAGCCACAAACGCCCGGGTGCCCCATCCTTCGCCCGCCGATGCGTCTGCAGGTGACCTGAGCTTTTCATCGGGTGAAGGGTGGGAAGGTAAGACGCACAACTTGCCACTGTTTCGGCGAGATAAGATGTCTGATTGAGCATCCTGCGTCCCACCCTTCGTCCGCCCGAGAAGCAGTGTTTATCCTCATCCGTCCGTGCGGACGAAGGATGGGGCACCCGGGCGTTTGTGGCTGATCTCCTTCTTAGCAACGTAAACTGATTGAGGAAAGGGAGGTTATCTCAGGATGCATCTCGCGAGCAACAGTTTTCAGGACGGCGCCGCCATCCCCGGCGAGTTCGCCTTTGCCGTCATCGACAAGAAGAATCCGAAGGATCATGTAGCGTTCAGCAGCAACCACAACCCGCATCTGGCGTGGAGCGGAGCGCCTGCAGCCACGCAGTCGTTTGCGCTCATCTGTCATGATCCCGACGTGCCCAGCCGTGGCGATGACGTCAATCAGGAAGGGCGAGAGGTGCCCGCCTCGTTGCCCAGGGTGAACTTCTACCACTGGCTGCTGTGGGACATACAGGCCACGGCGCGTGAGATCGCCGCTGGCAGCCAGAGCGATGGCGTGACCATGCATGGCAAGCAAGGTCCCGAGGCTCCGGGCGGAATGCGGCATGGGATCAATGACTACACCGCGTGGTTTGCCGGCGACGCGACGATGAACGGAGATTACTACGGCTACGATGGGCCGTGTCCGCCGTGGAACGACGCCATCAAGCATCGCTACAGCTTTACGCTGTACGCGCTCGACGTGAAGGAGCTGGACGTAAAGGGTGAGTTGAAGTCAGCCGATGTTCTGGCCGCGCTCAAGGGGCATGTGCTCGCCGAGGCAAAGATTACGGGAACCTACACGCTCAATCCGCGCCTGTCAGCATAGGTGGGCTGACAGTGAGCCGCGAGGCGACGATCTCGCGGATGCGGGCTGCGATCTGCTCAATGGGCGTCTCGTCGCGGAGAACAACGACGCGGTTCGGCTCGCGCGCCGCGATCTTTTCGTAGGCATCGTAGATGCGGCGATAGAACTCATCGGACTCGCGCTCGAAACGATTTTCGTCTGTGCCATGCTGTTGGGTGGCGCGTTCGTTGCGGCGGCGCGCTCGCTTGAGCGAGGCTTCGAGCGGCGGCAGCAGCAGGATCGTCAGGTCGGGCTGAAGATTGCCGCAGGCGGCGCGATGCATCTCCAGAATGCGCTCGCTGCCAAGCTGCCGCCCGCCGCCCTGATAGGCCTCCGACGAGTCGGTGTAGCGGTCGCACAGAACGATGCTGCCGGCTTCAAGCGCCGGAAGGATAATCTCGGCGATAGATTGAGCGCGGTCGGCAAACATCAGGGCCAGCTCGGTGGTGGGAGCGATTGGCCCGAGCGCGGCCTCCGAGCGCGAGTCCAGCAGAATGCCGCGTATGCGGTCGCCGAGCGCGGTTCCGCCGGGCTGGCGCAGCGTGACTACGGTACGGCCTTCGGCCCGAAGTGATTCGGCGAGGCGGCGGACCTGCGTGGTTTTGCCGGAGCCGTCCAGCCCCTCGAAGGTGATGAAGAAGCCGCGTGACATAGCTACAGGATAAAACGTGCGGCAGGGAAGAGGCTTCTAATCAGCAACGTGGTTTGCTCCTTCTTCCATCTGCCGGTAGCATATACTTTGTAGAGTCTGTGTAAAAAATATCTTTCAGAGATTTGCGCCTGTGTGATAAAAGGCTCGTCGCTGTTTTCTTGAGGTTTCCTTGTCCAAGTTCTTGAGGCTCTGTTCATTTTTTCTCTTTGTTCTGCCGATGGCGGCGCAGACTCCGCAGGGTCTACAGGTATTTGGATACCGCGATTTCACGCAGCAAGCCAAATGGGACGCTGCATTCATAGCCGTTCCCAACGCCAGGCTGGCAGGCGAGCACCTGAAGACGCTGACCGCCGAGCCGCACTGGGCCAGCTCTCCGGAGGACTACAAGACAGCTCTCTATGTAGCGGACAAGTTCAGGGCTGCCGGTCTCGAGACCGAGATCGTGCCCTACAAGGTGCTGCTGAACAAGCCGGTCAGCATCCTGGTGGAGGCCTTCGACGCCAGGGGCCGCAAGCTGATGTCGGGGCCGGGCCGCGAACATGTCGAGCCGGACGACGCCGATCCTTATCAGAACGATCCGCGCGTGCTGCCTGCGTTCAGCGGCTCCTCTCCGTCGGGCGACGTGACCGGCGAGGTCGTCTATGCCAACTATGGCAGCCTGGACGACTTCAAGAAGCTGGCCGAGATGGGCATCAGCGTCAAGGACAAGATCGTCATGGTCCGCTACGGCGAGAACTTTCGCGGCGTAAAGGTCTATATTGCGCAGCAGTACGGAGCCAAAGGCGTCATCCTCTACTCGGACCCCGCCGACGATGGCTACTATCGCGGAGACTCATATCCTCCAGGGCCGTTTCGTCCCGGCTCCTCGGTGCAGCGCGGTTCGGTGCAGTTCCTGCCCATCTATCCGGGCGACCCGACGACTCCGGGCATAGCATCGACGCTCGATCTGCCCGACTCCAGGCGCATCCCCGCCGATAAGCTCCAGAACAACCAGCCGGGCATCCCAGTCAATCCGCTCTCTTACGACGATGCGGCCCCGATTCTCAAGAACCTCGGCGGACCCGAAACACCCCGTCCGTGGCAGGGCGCGCTTCCTTTCACTTACCACGTCGGGGGAAACGGCAAAGTCACCATCCACATGAAGCTGGTGCAGGACAACGCGCTGCGCACCATATGGGACGTGATCGGCAGGATTCCCGGCAAGAACAAATCCGGCGACTGGGTTATCGCCGGAAACCACCGCGACGCATGGGTCTACGGGGCCGTCGATCCTGTCTCCGGAACCGCTGCCATGCTGGAGACCGTCCACGGACTGGGCGAGCTGCTCAAGCAGGGATGGAGGCCCGAGCGCACCATCGTCATTGCCTCGTGGGACGCGGAAGAAGAAGGCCTCATGGGGTCAACCGAGTGGGCCGAGCAGCACGCAGATGAACTCGGCAACGCCGTGGCTTACTTCAACATGGACATAGGTGTCTCAGGCTCCGAGTTCAAGGCTTCGGCAGCTCCCTCGCTCAAGGAGTTCATCCGCCAGATCGCCAGGCAGGTTCCAAGTCCCAAAGGCGGCACGGTCTACGATCAGTGGAAGGCGGCGGAGAAGCTCGCCAGCGAGCACGGCAGAGACGACTCGGCAGACGCGCCGGGCAATGTACCCCACGCGGACCACGATGTGCGCATCGGCGATCTCGGCTCGGGCACCGACTTCACGGCGTTCTTCGAGCATCTGGGAGTGCCTGCTACGGACATCAGTTCGGACGGGCCTTACGGGGTCTATCACTCCGTGTTCGACGACTACACCTGGTTCACGAAGTTCGCTGACCCCAACTTCGTTTACGAGCAGCAGCAGGCGCGCGTCTTCGGCCTGGAGGTTCTGCACATGGCCGATGCCGATGTTCTGCCCTATGACTATCAGTTCTATGGCCGCGAGATCGTCAGCTATCTGGAGGCAGCGAAAAGAAGCGCAGCCACGCGCAATCTCGCCGTGGATATGACGCCGGCGCTGGCGGCGGCTCAACGCTTCGCCAGGGCAGGCTCGTCGGTGCGAAACATGCAGCTCAATCCGCCCGTTAACTCAGCAGGCCTCAACCGCGATCTTCGTGCTGCGGAAGAGGCGCTTCTCAATCCGGATGGACTGCCTCATCGTCCCTGGTATAAGCACACCATCTTTGCTCCGGGAGAGTATACCGGCTA
>WQYS01000265.1 GCA_009781125.1 Acidobacteriaceae bacterium
CAGGCCTGCGGAACATGCGAAAGCTGCGTGCTGCGGCTGCGAGCCTTTCAAGAGGCTGGGAGCACGGATCCCATCCCCTACAGGGCTGCCGGGATCTTTGCCAAAGGCTCGCTTGAGCAGCCGATTCCTTAGAGGCTGCGCTGCTCAGGATCAGCTAACAGGATTTACGCTTGGAAGCGCGGACAAAAAGGTTTAGGAGAACAGAAAGTTATGAAACGCATAGAACGGAAGTGGAGCGCTCTGGCCGCATCGCTGACGATGATGGCCATGATTGCTTTCCCTGCACTGTCGCGGGCACAGGAACACACGGCCAGCATCCACGGTACTGTCCTCAATCCAGCCGGACTGCCGGTAACAAACGGTCAGGTCAAGCTGACGAAGGACCACAATTCGGACGAAAAGCAGCGGAAGTATCTGTACACCTTTGATCTGGATGCCGCGGGCGCCTTCAAAGGCACGGGTGTCGTTCCGGGCACCTATCTGCTGATTGTCTCGGATGGCGCGCGTACTCTGGATTTTCTTGACGGTGTCGATCTCCGGAGCGGCGAAGACAAGATGGTGGCCATCGACATGTCGCGCAAGGAGTACCTCGACAAGATGACTCCCGAAGAGCGCAAGGCGCTGGAGGAGTGGAAGAAGCAGAACGCCCAGATCGCCAAGGACAACGAGAAGATCAACAACCTGAACACGCTGCTCAACAAGTCGCGCGCCGACACCAGTGCCGGCAACGACGCAGTGGCGCAAGGCAAGTACGACGTCGCCGCCACCAGCTACGACTCGGCGGCAACAGCCATGCAGCAGGCAACCACGCTAAAGCCCATGGAGGCGTTGCTCTGGGAGGCTCTGGCCGACGCGCAACTGGGCCAGGCCGAAGTGGCCGCCAAGTCGGCGAGCGCAGCAGGAAAGTCTCCATCCGCCCCGGATATCATCCAGAAGTATAGCGACGCGGTAGCCTCCTACAAGAAGGCGATCGAACTCAATGCGGCAGCTAAGACGCCTTCGGCTGAGGTTGCCGGCGTAGCCAACAGCCAGCTTGGCAAAGCGCTGAGTGCGTCTGGCGATCCCGCGGGAGCCGTCAATGCCTACGAGTCGGCGGCCAAGGCCGATCCGTCCAAGGCTGGCATGTACTACTTCAACGAGGCGGTAACGCTATACAACAACCAGCATATGGACGAGGCCACCGTGGCCGCCGACAAGGCCATCGCCGCCGATCCGGCGAAAGCGATGGCCTACTACATCAAGGGGCAGGCGCTGATTCCCAAGGCTGGAGTCGATCCGCAGACAGGCAAGATCGCTGCGCCTCCGGGCACGATCGAGGCCTATCAGAAGTTCCTTGAGCTGGTTCCGACCGGTCCGCGCGCAGACGAGGTCAAGAGCATTCTGCAGGGAATCGGAGCCGACTATAAGGCCAATTACAAGTCTGGCAAGAAGAAATAAGCGGATAAGTTGCACGGAAGGGCCTCGGGCGACGCTGCCCGAGGCCTTTTCTTTTCTCCCGCAAGGCCTGGAGCGAATCCCCCTTAAGCCGTCATCCTGAGCAAAGCGAAGGACCCCCGCATTTGCTCGGAGTAGCAATGAATCTACAGGAAAAAACGTTAATTTCTAAACGGCCTCGCCTTTCCTGGAGAACTATCGGCAAGGAAGAAAAATGCGGGGGTTCTTCGCTTCGCTCAGAATGACGTTTCGAAAAATGGATCAAGTCTATAGCGAATATCAAACAGACCAAATAGCTGTACCCTCTAGCAAGTTCAAACCGCCGCCGCCAGGCTGACGGCAAACGAGCGCTGTGAGTCCTGCCAGATATGCATCAGGCGGAAGGCTGCCGAGATGAGCAGATTCTTCACGCGGGCACAGGTGAACTTGGCGCTGTTCTCGGTGTGGATGCTTTCGCCAGCGGCGAAGCCGAGCGCCAGCGCGCCTCCGGCGGAGTTGGCCGGAATATAAACCCGCTGCGCACGGCGCGAGACCAGATGCATCTCGATGCGGCTGGCGGCAGAGTTCCACAGAGCGCGGTGAGCGAAGGTGTCCGGGTTGAAGTCGGCCCCCAGCTCGCGATTGAGCCGGACCAGAACGTTGCGATTGAACGCCGCCGTGACGCCCGCGCTGTCGTTATAGGCAGCTACAACGGCGGAGACGGTCTTCTGCGGGCAGGGCGCAAGGTCGGTTCCCAGCAGCAGGCGGTCGCCGGGCACGAGCTGCGCGCGCAGGTTTCGCAGCACCGCCAGGGCTTCGCTCAGCGAGTAATTTCCAATGCTGGAGCCGATGTAGAGAGCAAGCGTCCGCGTATTGGGCAGGCGATTGAGCGGCAGCGGCTCGGTGGTGTAGTCAACGTTCTGGCTGCGAACCGTAACGCCGGGAACGTGGGCAAGTATATTTCTCTTCGCCGCCTCCAGCGCCGTTACCGAGACATCGACCGGCTGATAGACGACTCGGCCCTGCCGCCGCACGGCAGCCGCGAGCAGAATGCCGGTTTTGGCGGCTGTTCCCGCGCCCAGCTCGATCAGCGTAAGCGCGGGGCCATCTTCAGCCGCGCGGGCGAGGATCGTATCCGCGTGCAGGGAGAAGATGGAGCGCTCCGCGCGGGTGAGGTAATACTCCGGCAGTTCGGTGATCTGCTCGAAGAGCCGCGAGCCTGCCTCGTCGTAGAAGAGCCATGGGCGAAGCCGCTTCGGAAATGCCATGAGTCCCGCGCGGGCTTCGGCGGCCACTGCCTCCGAGCGGCTGCGTTCGAGTGTCGCTACCGTAACCTCGGAGAGCGCAGAAGGCGATGACATGATGGGTCACTTCGAGGCGTCTTGCGCCAGACGGATGCCGGAGAACTGCCAGCGCGTCGCCGGCGAGTAGAAGTTACGGTAAGTTGGTCGTATGTGCGCGGCGGGAGTCACGCACGATCCTCCGCGAAGGACCATCTGCGAAGACATGAACTTGCTGTTGTACTCGCCGAGAGCTCCCGGCAGGGGCTTGTAGCCGGGATAGCCCGTGTAGGGGCTTGCGGTCCACTCCCAGGCGTCTCCGTATATCTGCTGCAAGCTGGTCAGCGGCCGCGCCGGAGTGGGATGAAGATAGCCGGTCTCCAGCAGGTTCGCCTGAGTCGCCGGAACCGCTGTGACATTCGCCGCCGGTTGAGAATATGTGAGCAGCACCGGCTGCGTGTCCACTTCTTTGCGCAGCACGCCGAGACTGGAGGCTGCGTGCTCCCACTCGAACTCCGTCGGCAGACGGCTGCCCGCCCAGCGGGCGTAGGCATCGGCCTCGAAGAAGCTCACGTGGCAGACCGGCGTCTCGCTCAACTCGTCCAGTGGGATGAAGCCGTGCAACGTGTAGATGCTCCAGCCGGATTTCGTGGAGGAGTCGCGATACCAGTAGAGCGGCGCCTGCCATCCCTCTGCGCGCATGGTGGTCCAGCCATCTGAGAGCCACAGCTCCGGACGGTTGTAGCCGTTCTGGTCGATGAAGGCGAGGTACTCGGCGCAGGTAAGCAGGCGCGTGCTCAGGCGGAACGGCTCCAGGTAGACGCGATGGCGTGGCGACTCGTTGTCGAACGCGAAGACCTCGGCTGATCCGGAGTCGGCCTTTACATCGACGCCAATCTCGGCGAGTCCGCCTTCGAAGCTGACCCACTCCATCGGCGGAGCGATCACGGACTCGGACTGCGCCGGAGCCAACTCAAGATACGGCGGATGCAGCGGGTTAATAAACAGCGCGTGCTTGATGTCGGTGGCGATCAGCTCCTGGTGCTGCTGTTCGTGTTCGATGCCGAGCACCACGCGCCGGATCACCTCATCCTCAGCGGGACGCTGGAGCAGTTGCTCGATGGCCGCATCGACGTGGCTCCGGTAGGTGAGCACAGACTCCAGCGGAGGCCGCGAGAACGAGGCGCGCAGCCGCTTCTCGGGCATGTCTCCCAGGCTGTAGTAGTAGCTGTTGAAGAGCCAGCGGAAGTCGGGATGAAAGGGCTTGTACGAGGCGACGAACTCGGTGAGCACAAAGGTCTCGAAGAACCAGCTCGTATGCGCGAGGTGCCACTTGACCGGACTCGCCTCCGAACAGGACTGCACCATGAGGTCTTCGGCAGACAATGGACCCGCGAGCTGCATGGTAGCCTGCCGCGCCGCCCGGTAGCGCGCCAGCAACAATGATACGGTGGGAGTCGAGGAGGTAACTGGAACCATGGCGCTCTCACTCTTGGGTTGAACAGCAGACCAGGTTGGCACGCGCAGCAGGCGAACGTTGTTGTTAGGATGCCGTCAGCATGCTCAAGGTTTCTGAACCAGAAAAGGCACTGCCGGTTTTTCTATCCCTCTATCCCTTCGCACTATCCCTTTGCGAAGTGATTCAACAGGCTGGCCAGCAGGAAGGCTGCTCCGGCAGCAGCTCCTCCGATCAACACGGTCTGCAGCGCGCTTC
>WQYS01000266.1 GCA_009781125.1 Acidobacteriaceae bacterium
AGGGCGCGGTGTTCCGGGCAGTTCCGCCACCAATCTGGAGCACTGGCGTGCGCTGATTCATCTTCTGGTCACTGCGGGCGAAACCTGGAGAAGCAGCAAGGGAATTACAAGGCAATATCTAGGCCTGGAGATAGAAAAATATCAGCGGGACCAACTCATCGCACTAAAGGAGCAGATTGAAGAACGCGGCGATGTGCTCGAAGCGATGCTCGGCGTGCGGCAGCTTCCGCCCGCTCATTATCCCGACGATCAATGGGTGGTTGCGAAGGCCTTGTTTCGCGTTTTGAGCCGCGCGCTGGCTGAGTTGCAGCTTGTCTTTGCCGAGAGGGGAGAGTGCGATTTCACTGAGCTTGCTCTTCTTGCCAGCGCAGCCCTTAAGACCGAGAACAGCGAAGAGGCCATCGAGACCGCGCTGGGAATGCGCTTCTGCCACCTGCTGGTCGATGAGATGCAGGACACTTCAACCAGCCAGTACGAGCTGATCGAGCTCTTGACGCGCGGCTGGAGCGGCGGCGGACAAACGCTGTTTCTGGTGGGTGACCCGAAGCAGTCGATCTATCTCTTCCGCCAGGCGCGGGTCGAGCGCTTCGTCAGAACCATGCAGACGGGCGCGATCGGCGAGATGCCGCTCGCGTGTCTGCGGCTGGCGGCGAACTTCCGCTCGCAGAGCAGGCTTGTCGATGCCTTCAACGAGGATTTCTCTCTGCTGTTTCCGGCGGCCATCGATGCGGCGCATCCGGAGTCTGTCCCCTTTGCCGCTGCCGTCGCTGTGCGCGGCCCAGCGGAGAACGGAGCAGGATCAGTCGTGTGGCACGCCGAGGCTCTGCCTCCGGGACTTCAGGGCGATCAACTCAAAGCAGAACGGAATCGGCGATCATTGCAGGAGGCAGCGCAGATTCGTGACATCGTTCAGCAATGGCGCGCGCGTCCGCTTCCCGCTGGCCGAACCAAGCCATGGACGATTGCCGTGCTGGTGCAGAGCCGCAGTCATCTGAGCCGCATCGTCGCGGCGCTGAAGGACTCAGCCATTCCGTTTCGCGCGGTTGACATTGAGGGACTCGGAGAGCGTCCCGAGATACTCGATCTGTTCGCGCTGACGCGCGCTCTGCTGCATCCGGCGGACCGCGTGGCGTGGCTGGCGGTGCTGCGCGCTCCGTGGTGCGGGCTTGGGCTGGCGGAGCTTCACCTGCTCGCAGGCTGCGATGACTATGCGTGGTCGCAGCGCTCGATGGAGGACGCCATCGCCGAGCGCGGCCACGAGTTGAGCGAAGAGAGCTGCCAGCGGCTCGTGCGTTTGTGGAAGGTCATCGAGGCGGCGATGCGCCAGCGGTCGCGGCTTCCGCTGGCGCAGTGGGTCGAACGCGCGTGGCGCTCGCTGGGCGGAGATGCCTATCTGTCTGCAACGGAATTCGTCAACGCAAGACGCTACTTTGAGCTGCTGGACTCTGTCGAAGAAGAGTCTGTCTTCCTCGACTGGAGAATGTTGCAGCAGCGGCTCGACAAGCTCTACGCCGAGCCGGAGACCAGCGAAGATGCCGTGGACCTGATGACGATCCACAAATCCAAAGGCCTCCAGTGGGATGTCGTCATCGTGCCCGGACTGGAGCGGGCGGTCCGGGTGAATCAGGAGCCGCTGCTGACGTGGAGCGAGATCGGCGCGGACGAGGAAGACGCGCAGGTGCTGCTGGCTCCGATTCCCAGTAAAGGCGGGGACTCCGGTGAACTTAACACATGGCTCAAGAACCTGCTGAAGGCGCGCGCGGCGGCGGAGAGACGGCGTCTCTTTTATGTAGCCTGCACGCGGGCGCAGGAGGAGGTCCATCTGTTTGCCGCGCCGAGTTCGTCAGCGAAGGGCGAACCGCAGCCGAAATGGAACAGCCTGCTGAAGGCAGCGTGGCCGGTTGCGGAACGGCAGTTTAAGCAGCAGCCGGCAACAGAGGTTCGCGTCGAAGCTCCTGATGAGGATATCTATGAACTGGCCGCCGCGAGCGAGTCGCGCCCGATGTCTTATCCGACAATTGCCCGGCTGCCTCTGAACTTTGAGCCAATGAAATTCCTGGGTGCCCCACTCATGCCGCAGGCATGGGTGGGGGATGAACTGGCTCGGACCCCACCCATGTGCGATAAAGCCGCGCATGGGTGGGGCACCCAGCGTCCCGAAGGCTCTCTGAACGCGCGCGCGCTGGGCAATGGCGTTCATGTGTTTCTGGAGTTGCTTGCACGGCAGATCAGCGAAGGCGCGTCTGCGAAGAGCCTGCTTGACGAGATCAAAACCTGGGACGGCAGAATCATGACCATGCTTCGCGGCGAGGGGCTATCGTCTGCGGAGGCTGCAAAGTTATTGCCGCAGGTGAGGACGGCACTGGAGAACACTTTGCTGGACGCGGATGGTCTTTGGATTCTCTCGGCGCATCAGGATGCCGCCAGCGAACAGGAATTAACCGTGTGGGAAGACAAACCGCGCAGCGTGCGCATGGATCGCATCTTTCGCGCGGGTAACGAGCCGCGCGCCGATGGACAGGATACTTTGTGGATCATCGATTACAAGACCACGCAGCCTAGTTCGCCGGATGTGGAAGGATTCCTTCAAGCGGAGCGAAAGCTATACGCTCCGCAGATGGAGACCTATGCTCGCGTCATGCGCGTGCGCGATCCGCAAAGCGACTTGCGACTGGCGCTGTATTTTCCTCTGCTGCCACGCCTCGTGTGGTGGAGCCCAGGTGCCTCGTAATCTCTTCCCGTATCATTCCGGAGCGGCCAAAACGCCCGGGTGCCCCATCCTTCGTCCGCCAGAGCGGCCGCAGGATATCCATAGTCTTCCGGGCGGACGAAGGGTGGGAATGTAAGACGCTCAGCCAGACAGTTTTATTGAAACAGCGGTGAGTTGAGCCGTATACATTCCCACCCTTCGGTCGCCGCGGCGACAAGGATGGGGCACCCGGACATTCGTGGCAGGGCAAAGGAAAACAGACCTAAATCGTCATTGAAGAGCCGTGCCGCACATCCGCGCCGCGCACCCAGAAGATTACGTCTTCGGCGATGTTGGTGGCGTGATCTCCTACGCGCTCCAGGTTGCTCGCTATAAAGATGGCGTTCAGCGCCTGCGGCGTCAGTTCGGGTTTGTCGTGGATTAGCGCGCCCAGCGCCTCGAAGGCTTCATCGTTCATCCTGTCCACTTCGTCGTCCATGGTGAAGACAGAGCTGGCCAGCTCGGCATCGCCTTCGATGAAGGACTGCAGCGCCTTGCGCACCATGGTCGAAGCCAGCGTGGCCAGCCGGGGAATATCGACAGGAAGATCGGCGTTGGCGTGCGCCTCCATATCCTGCACGCGCGCGGCGATGTTGACCGCCTGGTCGCCGACGCGTTCCAGATCGGCGTTGATGCGGATGACCGAGAGGATGAAGCGCAGATCGATGGCCATGGGCTGCTCCATGGCGAGCAGGTCGAGCGCCATCTGGTCGATCTCGCGCTCCAGGCGATTGATGGCCGGCTCGGCGCGGTGGATTAGCTCGCAGATGGAAAGATCGCGCGTGCGGTAGGCGTCGATGGAGCGCTGAATGGCCTGCTCGGCCATGCCGGCCATGACCAGCAGCTTCTCCTTCAGCTCGTCGAGGTTTTGATGGAAACGGACTCGAATCAACCGAACCTCCCGGTGATGTAGTCTTCAGTGCGCTTGTCGCGCGGGTTGGTGAAGATGTTGTGGGTCGAATCGAACTCGACCATGCTGCCGTTGAGGAAGAAGCCCGTGTTCTCGGCCACGCGCGCCGCCTGCTGCATGTTATGTGTGACGATTACGATAGTATATTGTCGCTTGAGCTGGAAGATAAGGTCTTCGATCTTCGCCGTGGAGACGGGATCGAGCGCCGAGGCAGGCTCGTCCATCAGCAGGACCTCGGGATCAACCGCAAGCGCGCGGGCGATGCACAAGCGCTGCTGCTGACCTCCGGAGAGGCTGGCTCCGGACTTCTTCTTCAGCTCGTCTTTCACTTCATCCCAGAGCGCGGCCTGCTTCAGCGAGCGCTCGACTGTCTCATCCAAAACGCGGCGGTTGCGGAAGCCGTTCAGTTTCAGCCCGCTGGCCACGTTGTCGTAGATCGACATGGTGGGAAACGGATTGGGCCGCTGAAAGACCATGCCCACGCGGCGGCGAATCTCTACCGGCGAGGCTTCGTTGTAGATATCGACCTCGCCCATCTTCACCGTGCCTGTGGCGCGGGCGATGGGATTGGTCTCGTGCATGCGGTTCAGGCAGCGCACGAAGGTGCTCTTGCCGCAGCCCGAGGGGCCGATCAGCGCCGTGGCGTGATTGGCCGGAATGTGCAGATTGATATCGAACAGCGTATGCGTCGAGCCGTACCAGGCATCGAGATGCTCTACTGAAATTCCGACTCCCACTA
>WQYS01000267.1 GCA_009781125.1 Acidobacteriaceae bacterium
CCGACCCCGAAGGCGGTACGCAGGAGAGCCGTTTCGCCGAGAAGTTCCGCTTAGACAGCCTGAGCCTGCTGGCCAAACAGCGGGAGTTCGAGGCGCAGTACAAACCCTCCCTGAACGCCTTCGCCAACGCGGGACTGAACGCATCCTACCTGCCGGACACCTATAAACGCTTCGGAATGAGCGCGGGAGTGCTCTTCGCCGTTCCGATTTACGACGGTCATCAGAAGAGGCTGGCCGCGCAGGAGTCGAAAATCGCTGTGCGGAACCTCTCCGACTACAAAGCAAATTTCCTCACCCAGCGCGAGGTCAACAGAGCCAAATATGTGGCGCAGATGGCCAGCTACGACCGTCGCGAGGCGCTGCTCAGGCAGCAGCTCGACCGGTACGACAAGGTGCTGGCCGACTACCGCAAACTGATGGCGGCGGGCGAAGTCTCCGTGGTTGACTACCTGCTGGTGGTCAAAAACCGGATGCAGACGCAGAAGGATTATATCGTCCTGCAGGCCAATTCATCGCTGTTAATCAGCTCGTTCAACTACTGGAACTGGTAAAAAACAATCATAATGAAAAGAGCATTATTATTTGCAACGGTGATTGCCTTGTGTGGATGCGGAAACCGCACTGGCGGCGACGACGATATGGAGCCGGAAGGCGTGACCGAGATAACCGTGACGCACATCCAGACGGGAACGATGAGCGAGGCGGTCGCCATTACCGCCACGTCGGCCTGTCTGAAAAAGAACCTTGTGACGGCGCCTCTGTCGGGCTATGTCGAGACTCTGTCGGTGCAGGAGGGCGACAGGGTGAGCGCCGGCCAGACGCTGTACCGCATCGTGAGCAAGGAGCGTAATGCACTGGGAGAGAGCGCACAAGGCGATTTGGGCGTTGTGACCGTCAAGGCGTCGGCTGGAGGCGTGGTAACCGGCGTGGCCAAGCAGCAGGGCGCCTTCGTCACCGAAGGGGAGGAGTTGTGCACCCTTGCCGACCTGTCGAGCTTTGTCTTCCTGCTCAATGTCCCCTACGAGGATGCCCGTTATGTGGTCAGGGGAAGTGCGTGCCGGTTAGTGATGCCGGATAACTCCGTGATTACCGGAACGATAGCAGCTCCGTTAGTTACGATGAACACCACTACACAGACGCAACATTTCATCGTTCGGGCGAACACCACGAGTATGCTTCCCGAAGGGATGGTCGTTAAAGCGTTGATTAACAAGGGTTCACCAAGGCGCAACGCGCAGATTGTTGCCAAAGGAGCGCTGCAAAGCGACGTCTTTATGAAAGATTTCTGGCTGATGTACCTTGTAAATGACACACTTGCGGTGAAATTGCCCGTAACGGCAGGAATATTCGACCGCGACAGCGTGGAGATACGTTCCCCGAAGATTTCGCCCGAAATGCGCATCGTCCTGTTGGGAAGTTACGAGCTTCCGGACAGTTCGGCGGTAAGGATTGTGGATTCAATCGAAGAGTAGTATGGCACGCCGCGATTTCCACCGGATATTTGCAAAACCGATAATCTTTGTCGGTGTCCTGATATTGATGACGGGGGCGTTCTGCTACACGCAGATGCACTCCGACATCTTCCCCGACGTGCTCTTTCCGCGCATCACAATTCTGGCCGACGCCGGTTCGCAACCCGTTGACAGAATGATGATTACCGTGACCAAGCCGTTAGAGAGCGCCGTGAAAAAAGTGCGCCACGTCACCACGGTCAAGAGCAGCACTTCGCGCGGCAGCTGCGGCATCGACGTCTTCTTCGAGTGGGGAACCGACCCCTACCAGATGAAGAGCGAGGTCGAGAGCCGCATCAACGAAATCAAGGGTTATATGCCCGACGTGGCGCTTTCGACCGAGGTGCAAAATCCTTGCCTCTATCCGGTCGTTGGCTACACGCTGGGGAGTAAAACGCACAGCGCCATTGAGTTGCGCGACGTGGGAATATTGCTGGCGCGGCCGATTTTCGCACGGGTGCCCGGCGTGAGCAACGTGGTGCTGATTGGCGGCAAGGAGAAGGAATATGTGGTTATTCCCGACCCGGCGGCGATGATGCGGCTGGGCGTCACCCCTTCGCAAATCGTTGATGCCTTCTCCAACACGAATTTCGTCGAGGAGAACGGTATGGTCAACGCCTACAATCGTATCTACCTGACAATCACCGACACACGTATCGAAGACGCCAGCCAGCTGGCCGATGTGGTCATCCGCAACGACGGCTCGCGCCCCATTCGGGTGAGTGACATTGCCAAAGTGGAGATACAGGAGCAGAAGCAGTTCTACAAGGTGAACGCCAACGGTGCGGAAGTGGTTCAGATAGACCTGATTAAGCAGCCGGGCGTTGATTTGATAACCTTTGCCCGCGACGCCGAAAAACAGGCGCAGCAGATACGCCGAATGCTCCCCAAAGGCTACGAGCTGAACAACTACTACGACCAGAGCCTCTTTGTGGGCGAAAGCATCCACAGCGTGATGAAGACCATTCTCGAAGGGCTGTTACTTGCTCTGGCAGTGATGATTATCTTCCTGCGGTCGTGGCGGGCGAGCGCCGTGGTGCTGTTCACCATTCCCGTGACGATAGCCTTTTCAATCCTGCTGGTCTATCTGGCGGGGCTGACAATCAATGTGATGTCGCTCGGCGCGATAGCGGCCTCGGTGGGGTTGATTATCGACGACGCCATTGTGGTCATCGAGCAGATATACCGCAGCCACGAAGAAAATCCCGCCGCCGACCGATTCGCAGTGGTCAGAAAATCAATCGCTTACCTCTTTCCGGCAATGGTCGCCTCGTCGCTGGCCACTATCGTGATATTCTTCCCGTTTGCGCTGATGAGCGGTATGGCCGGAAATTTCTTCCGCGAACTGTCGCTCACGATGCAGATAACGCTCGTGGTTTCGTTTCTCGTCACGTGGCTACTGCTGCCGGCGCTCCACCTAATGTTCGGATACAGAGAGTCTTTGCGTTCAAAAGCCAAGCGGATAGACCGAAGCGAGAGCGCGGTGGTGGGCAAGGTGCACTGGCTGACGACGCTCTTCAAAAAGCCCTTGGTGGCCGTAGGAGTTGTCACTTTATTAGTGACAACGGCGCTCTTCGCTTATTCGCGATTGGAGACCGATTTTCTGCCCGAGTTGGACGAAGGCTCCATCGTGCTCGACTACCACACTCCTCCCGGAACATCGCTCGAAGAGACCGACCGCGTCTGCCAACAGCTCGAAAAAATCCTGATGGACGACCCGCGCATCGAGGCCTACAGCCGCCGGACGGCCTTCGGCATCGGCTTCCACATACGGCCTACCAACTTCGGCGACTACTCGATAAAGCTGCGCAAAAATTGCGGCAAGACCACTCCCGAAATGATGTCCGAGCTGCGCAAAACGATTTCGGAGCAGGTTCCGGTGCTCACCATCGAGTTCGGACAGAAGCTCTCCGACGTGATGGGCGACCTGCGCAGCGTGCCGCAACCCATTGAGGTAAAGATATTTGGGAATGATTACAATGTGCTCCAGCATCTGGCAGAAAAGGCGCAGGTCATTATGGAGAAGGTGCCCGGCATCGCCGACCTGGACAACGGCCTTGTGGCCGCCGGGCCGTCGCTTTCGTTCAAGCCCGACATCGAGAGGCTGTCGCAATTCGGCGTGACGCTCACCGATTTCCAGCAGCAGCTTGCCGCCCACACCGGCGGTATCTCCCTCTCGCAGAGCAGGAACGTGGTCGAGGCGACTCCCGCACAGGCGGCGCTGACCACCGGCCTGCAAATCGGGACGATACAGGACGGGGAGCAGATGAGACGTATCCTGATGAGGTTCACGCCGTTCGAGGAGAACTCGGTCGAAAAAATAATGGCGCAACCCGTCTTCCTTCCCGACGGGACGACCCGGCCTGTGTCGTTCTTTGCCAAAATTGACGTCGTCCCCGGCGAAATCGAGGAGACGCGCGAAGACCTGAAAAACAACATCACCCTCACCGCACGGCTCGACGGACGCGACCTGGGCAGCGCCGTGGAGGAAATCAAGCAGGGATTCAAAAAGGAATTGTCGCTGCCGCGCGGCTACTCCATCTCTTACGGAGGAGCCTACGCCGAACAGCAGCAGTCATTTACGGAGCTGATGATGATACTCGGACTGGCCGTGCTGCTCGTCTTCGGCATTCTGATGTTCATCTTCAGGGAGTGGTTGGTTTCGCTGGCGGTGCTCTTCGTCTCGGTGGTCGGGATGTCGGGGTGCGTCATTGCGCTGTGGCTGAGCGGTGTGCCGCTAAACGTGAGCAGCTACACCGGCATCATAATGATTGTGGGCATCATCGCGGAGAACTCCATTTTCACCGTGCACCAGTACCGGATGAACCGGCGTCTGGGCGAGGGCGTCGAAGATTCGGTGAACTACG
>WQYS01000268.1 GCA_009781125.1 Acidobacteriaceae bacterium
AACCGGAGTCGGGATGCCACCTGCACCGACCGGAACCGAAGAGGCCGAGAAGATGTTCCTCCCGCTGCCTGCGTACTCCAACGCTTCGGTCACCAGCATGGCATCCATCTTCAGACTGGGGTCAAGCGCGGCTGAGGTTGAAATCCTGATGGTCTCGTCAGCGGCTCCGCTGGCAGGCCTGACCGCCTTGCCCGCAGGAGCGGCTGCAACAGCCGGAGCCGGTTGCGGAGCGGGCGCTGGAGATCCGCCTCCAAAGATGGCGCTGGCGGCATACACAAGCGCAGCGATAACAGCCACGCCCAGTCCGGCGAGAATCGCGAGCTTCTTCTTGTCCTCGGCTCCGGTCTTCATTTCGCTACGCTCCCGTTCCCAGCCGTTTCGTTATTGTCCGCAATATCTTTGTCCTTGCGGGCGTCTTCTTTTTCCTCGTCGGTCTGCGGCGGGCGCAGATAGGTCGTCATCCGTAGACGCAGCCCAACCATTCCGGCCTGCTGTCCGGTCAGCGTGACTCCGTTGATGAGGAAGAACTGCTTGTCGCGCTCCAGCCTGTTTACGAACAGCACCAGAGGACGGTAGTCTCCGGTCAGCGAGGCGTCTATGCGCAGCTCGGTCAGCGCGCCCGCCTTGTTCACCATCACCGGCGTCCGCATGTATGTTGCCCGCGTCAGCTTGATGCCCTGATCCTTGGCCAGCGCGCCCAGCTCCCGGGCCACCTGCGAACCGGCATAGGGAAGCCGGTCCTGGTAGAAATCATCCGACTGCCCGGTGGCGTCGGCTAGCTTGCCGTCCAGCCCGTCGAGATGCCTGGCTTCGATCTGCGCGCGCTTCAGGATGGCTCGCTGCTCGTTGAGCGCATCCTCGTTGCTGCTGTGAGACTGGTTCCAGGCATACACGCAATGAATCAGCAAATACAGGCAGACCAGCGCCAGCGCTCCGGCTCCGGCGTAGAGGAAGTTCAGCTTCGTAAACCAGGCGCGCCAGTCGCCAGCCCTCGCGGATAATTTAGCGGAGAGACCCGCCTTCTTTTCCGTCATCGCGCACCTCCTGGCTTCTGCTGAGGCTGTGGAACAGCCGCCCTGGCCGGTAGAGCCGGAGCCGCTTTCGCTGGCTGGGGCTTCAGTGGCGGAGCCGCCTTGGCTGGAGACGCCTTCACCGGAGTCTTTGGCGCAGCCTTTGCTGGCGCGGTTACAGGAGTCTTTGGCGCAGCCTTTGCGGGTGCGTTCTTCGGTGCCTTCGGCGTGGCGTCCTTCTGGACTGCCTTGTCCTTCTGCGCGGCCTTGCCGTCCGCGCTGTCAGAGCCAGCCTTTGCCTGCTTTGCCGAAGCCTCTGGCAGCTTGTTATAGCCGCTCATGATCTCGAACTCGACAGCTCCCGGCGCGGTCGGAACCGTTGCCGCCGAGTGGCCGTGCTGCTCCTGCTGCGACGACTCGGTCGTAAGCATAGGCGATAAGAACCGCTCCGAAAGCTCCAGGTTCTTCAGCAACTGAACCCCCTGGTCGCGGTCGCCGCTGATGCGCATGCGGATGCTTACATCGCCTTCCTTGGAGACGTTCGGCTCGATGTTCGTCACCATGACGCCCGCCGGCAAGACCCTCTCCAGCTCCATCATGACCGCGGTCCAACTGAAGCTCTTCCGGGCGAAGACGTCGTTGAGAAACTGGCTGCGATAGAGCACGGCCTGATTCTGCGGCTCCTGCATCCGGGCCTCGTTCTTCTTCTGCTCCTGTTGATACTTGAGCGTCTGCGCCTTCAGGTTGTTCATCGCGGCCTGCGCGACCTCCGCCTTGTGGTCCAGAACGCGCATGGCGAAGAACAGAGCCACGGCCACCAGCGCCATCACGATGATGGCCAGCCGCAGCCGCGCATAGAGAGGCCGCAGCTCAACAAACGGCTTGGTTGCGAGATTGACGGAAACTTGCATCAGCCTTTTAACGCTCCTCTCACGCCTGCCAGCCAGCTTCGCGGCGTCGATGCCGTGGCCGCCTCCACGTCGAGCGCCTCGGCGCCGACCATCTCGCGCACCGGGAGGCCGTACATGCCTTTTGCGCTCATGATGGAAGCGAGATGCTCGGCTCCCAGCGTGCCCGCCGAGATAACGGCCTCGGGAGTCTGCTGCAAGGTGTCCTCAAAGTAAGCGGCGGCGATGCTGATCTGCTGCGCAATCTCGTCGGAGTCCACGCCCGGCTCCACCTTTTCGACCGGCGGAGGCGCAACCTCCACATCACCATCGCGCCAGGCAAATCCGGAGGTATCCGATAGCACCTCTGCCGGAGTTTCCGCCGGAGCCTCTGTCTTCTGCTCCGGCGTCTGTGGGGTAGTTTCGACGGTTTCGACGGTTTCCAAAGTCCGATGCAGCAGAAGCTCGCCCTTGTTCACGATGGCGGCGGTCAGCGCCCGGCGGCTGGCGTTGATGACCAGCGTTGCGCCGTTGGACTCCTCCAGCGCCGCGAGCGCAGCCAGCGTGCTCGGCAGCACGGCTCCGGGCATATATCCGGCGGCGGTCACAACTCCCTCATACTCTGCCAGCACATCCCTGGGCATGGCCACGGCCAGCACGCGCAGCGAATTTTTTCCGTGCGTCATCACCTGATAGCTCACCGCGGCCTCGTCGGCATCGAAGGGCAGCAGCTTCTTGAGCCGGAAGCGGACCACGGGCAGCGCCTCGGCCTGCTTGCTGGCCAGCTCGTCGAAGTCCAGAAGCAGCACCCGCACCGACGCATCCGGAATCACCATGGTCACGTCGCGGCTGTTCCCGGCGCTCACGGCGTCAAGCGCCTCGCGCACAGCCTCAACTACAGTGGCGTGGTTGGCGACGTTTCCCGCCTTCAGCTCCGGGTTCACGGCACCTTCGGCAAACCTGGACAACGCCACAGCAGCCAGCGGCGCGCGAGCGCTCTCGGCGCGCGCCGCCACGATGCCCTCTGGCCTTATCTCGACCGCCAGACGGGGCCGAGTTCCCAAACTCTTCGGTATTAATTCCATCCTGATCCAGCTTACCTGTTTCCTGGCTTACCGCCCCGCTTCAATAAACGTAACCTTGTTGATCTCCTTCAGCGTGGTCAGTCCTGCACGGACACGATCCAGCGCCGAATCGCGCAGGAAGTTCATTCCCTTCTCGCGCGCCTTCTTGCGAATCTCGCTGCCGGGCCGCTTGGCCAGCAGCATGTCGCGAACCTCGTCGTCCAGCTCCAGCAGCTCGTGTATGGCCGAGCGCCCGCGATAGCCGGTGCCTCCGCACTCGATGCAGCCCGTGCCCTCGTGGAACTGGAAGTCGCGCCACTCCTCCGGGTTGAGTCCGTTCTCGCGCAGGGCATTGTCGTCGTAGTGGACCTCGCGCGAGCAGAACTCGCAGATCTGCCGCACCAGCCGCTGCGCCAGAATGCAGTTCAGCGCCGAGACGAAGTTGTACGGCTCGACGCCCATGTTCAGAAAGCGTCCCAGCACATCGACGACGTTGTTGGCGTGAACCGTCGTAAACACCAGGTGGCCCGTCAGCGCCGAGTTGATGGCGATCTGCGCGGTCTCGGCGTCGCGGATCTCGCCGACCAGAATCTTGTCCGGGTCGTGGCGCAGAATCGAGCGCAGGCCGCGGGCGAAGGTCAGTCCCTTCTTCTCGTTGACGGGAATCTGGGTGATGCCGCGAATCTGGTACTCGACCGGGTCTTCGATGGTGATGATCTTGTCTTCTTCGCTCTTGATCTCGTTCAGGGCGGCGTAGAGGGTAGTGGTCTTGCCGGAGCCGGTCGGACCGGTTACCAGCACCATGCCGTATGGCTCCTTGCAGTAGCGGCGGAAGCGCTCCAGATCGTTGGCCGCAAAGCCTACCACGTCGAGCGAGAGCTTCTTGAACTTCTCGCTCATCGACTCCTTGTCGAGCACGCGCAGCACAGCGTTTTCGCCGTGCACGGTAGGCATGATGGAGACGCGGAAGTCGATCAGACGGCCCCGGTAGCGCACGCGGAAGCGTCCGTCCTGAGGCACGCGGCGCTCGGCGATGTCCAGCTCGCTCATGACCTTGATACGGGAGAGGATGGTCTGGTGGTGCTCACGCGCGATGGGAGCCATCGCCTGCTGCAAGACGCCGTCGATGCGGTACTTGACCAGCAGCGAGTCGTCGAAGGTCTCCAGATGGATGTCGCTGGCGCGCCGTTCGAGCGCTGTATAGATGGTCGTATCAACCAGGCGGATGATCGGCGAGATGTCGTCTTCGCTTGCCAGCCGCTCGATGGAGATGTTTTCGTCGTTCGAGTCCTCGCTGGAAAGCACGTCAAAGGCCAGCCCTTCGCTGGCCTCTTCGAGCACGCGCTGCGACTGCTCGGTCTTCTTCAGCAGCTCGGTGATCTGGCCCATGGTAGCGACCCGGGTGATGAGGC
>WQYS01000269.1 GCA_009781125.1 Acidobacteriaceae bacterium
CCAACAATGTAGTTCTGCGCCCTGCAGGTGCAACCTCCATCTCTGTGCCGGTTTATGTCAACCTAAAAGATGCCACCGTGCCAATACAGCCAGGAGTTATTTTCCAGGCAACATTACGGATCACAGTCGAAACGTTTTGAAAGCAGGAGTTATGTCTCAGCATGTTGCCGATAACGATTTATACATCATGAGGCCTGTCAATGAAAACCGCGCAGCCCAGTTGGACCTGATAGAGATAGATAAGGGTTTACTTGAAATATTCGGAGGCGACATAAAATATGCGCTGACGCCTCGCGAAGAGCATATCATGAGGATGCGCTTCGGCTTGGTGGATGGCATAAAACACACACTCAAAGAGATTGGCCTGTGCTTTCAGATTGGTCCCGAGCGCATCCGCCAGATCGAAGCCAAGGCTCTGTACAAACTGCGCCGTCTGTGCAAGGTAGATAAATATAGAAATCCGTAGCATCCTGCGAAGCATTTACATCCATGGAGACATAGTGATATTTGAAGCCGTCGGCAAACGTTTTTCAGGTGAATATATACGAAGCCGGTAAGCGTTCGATCTACTCAGGGGACAAACGGCACTGTTCCAGTACCAGAAAACCGTAGGCTGCAATCGCCAGCGTAGCATGATGGTGAAATCCTCGCCAGTTACGCCCTTCGTAATGCCCCAGGCCGAGTGGTTCCTCGTAGTCCCGTTCCACCCGCCAACGCAGTTTGGCAATAGCGATCAGTTTGCGCAGCGGTATGGTTTCAGGCAAATTCGACAGCCAGTATTTGGCAGGTTCCTTCTCTCCCTTGGGCCACGCGATCAATAACCACTGCTCCGGATAGGGTTGACTGCGCCAGTAGTCACGATGGGCCACGCGAACTCTCAACGCGACAAAGTGGGAACGCATCTTCCCCCGTGTGCTCTCGCGCCACATCACTGAACGCCAATCGTTCTTGCCCAGACACAGAGCCAAGTCCCTGGCACTGAGCGGTTGATGATGTTTATCTCGTCGAAGCAGGCTTGGCAAACGGCCAGTTTTACTTCTTCGGAGTGGTGGAGATAGCGGCGTGACCTCTGGCGGCCACACCATGGTCGTAGACTGAATCCCAACCGCGTAGGTTAGGTGTAACTCTGTCAGGCCTTCTCGAAAATCGTTGCTGTTGCTATAGGAGGCGTCGGCCAGAACCACTCCACGCGGCAAATCTTCGCCGACTAGTACTACAGTTGTAACTAAGTGATAGACAGAAGGTGCTCAGGCGATACTCTGTGTAGACGATGGAGAAGCGGACAAGGAGATGGAAGGACGAGTTGGTGCGAGCGCATCAACGTGAAGGGGATTTGTTTGCCCGTTCGGAAGTGCGTGAACGTAGTCTGAGCTATCTGGAAGGACAGCTTAGCGGCTGCGAGCGGAAGAACAGTTGGCAGGTGGCCGAGCGAGTCGGGGATCGCTCACCCTATGGGATGCAGTATCTGCTGGACCGGGCGCGCTGGGATGCGGATGCTCTACAGGCGCAGTTGCGCGAGTACGTGAAGGATACCCTGGGCAGCACGGAAGCGGTCCTGATCCTGGACGAGACCGGATTCGTGAAGAAGGGCGAGCATTCCGCGGGAGTGCAGCGCCAGTACAGCGGCACGGCAGGGCGGATCGAGAACAGCCAGATGGGCGTGTTTCTTTGCTATGCGTCGAAACGTGGCTATGCCCTGGTGGATCGTCGGTTGTATCTGCCGCAGTCGTGGAGCGAGGATCGGGAGCGATGCCGTGCGGCGGGGATTCCCAACACCATCGAGTTTCAGACCAAGCTCGCGCTGGGTTTGCAGATGTTGCGCAGCGCGATGCAGTCCGGTCTGCCCGCCGGCTGGGTGGCTGCCGATGAGGTCTATGGCTACGACAGCAAGTTACGCCGCTGGCTGGAAGGGTGTCATCAGACGTATGTTCTGGCGGTAGGCAGTGACCAGCGCCTGTGGCAAAAGGACATGCGCCAGCAGCGCGTGGACGAGCTTGCCTCCAAACTACCCAGGCGGGCGTGGAAGCGTCTATCAGCGGGACAAGGTTCCAAGGGAGAGCGGATGTATGAATGGGCTCTACTGCCCTGGTTGGAGAACGAAGGCTGGGAGCATGGGTTGCTGGTGCGGCGCAGTTTAGATGCGAAGCCGGAGTATGCTTATTACTTCACCTATGCGTGGAAAGAGCACAGCGTTTTGAAGACGCTGGTGCGGGTTGCCGGACAACGCTGGGCCATCGAGAGCGCCTTCCAGATGGCCAAGGGTGAGTGCGGACTGGACCATTATGAAGTTCGCAACTGGCAGGGCTGGTACCGGCATATCACGTTGTCGATGCTGGCGCTGGCGATTCTGACGGTACTGCGGGCGGAGGAGAAAAAAACCTTGCGTGAGGCAAGTTCCTCTCAGCGTTCCGGAAATCCGTCATTTGCTGGCTTTCGTGCGCGACAGAAACAGGCTCGCCTGGGAATATCTTCTCCATTGGTCTGACTGGCGAAGACATCACCAGTTCCTTGCCATGCTCTGCCACTATCGAAAACGTAACTCTCTCCTTTCGACTACTTAGTTACAACTGTAGTACTAGCCGCCGAATTGGAGGCGTACCCAGGGACGGAGCGCGGTTAGTCTGTAAATCCCACTATGCTTTTCTCAAAGACTGATTGACCTACAGTTCGCATATTACTGTTCAATAAGTAGAAGTTCTTCGCGCGCGCATGAGGCTTATGAAAGAAGTGGAAAAACTTTACGCACAGCTACAGCGTGAAGCTATTGGCATCTATCTCTCCAAAGATTCTGAAGGGTCATCAGAATGCATAGGATGCCGGCGTTCCAAAACTAAGTGCTTGTGGAACCCCTTGATTCGGAAACTCTGAGATTGATCCACCGGTCCATCTTTCCAGCGAAACGAAATAGGAGTATCCTTTCGTTATCGTTTTGCTAACGAAAGGATTCACTTGGCAGGACAGGCGCAAAAGCGGTCAGGAACGTATATCTCCAAAACCTTCAATGGTGAAGTGGTTCGAGCATTCGTCCCGCCGCCGCTCCCACCCGACCCGCCCGTGCGTCTGGAGGGACTTCAGCATCTTCTGGAGCAGGCAAACCAAGCAATTGGTCGTCTGGACGGTGTAGCTTCGCTCCTACCCGACGTTTCGCTGTTTCTCTATACGTATGTTCGGAAAGAGGCCGTCCTTTCCTCACAGATTGAGGGAACGCAGTCTTCACTCTCTGACCTGTTGCTTTTTGAGAATGAGGAAACACACAGCGTACCCATCGAGGACGTGCAGGAAGTCTCGAATTACGTTGCAGCCATGAGCCACGGGCTTGAGCGACTACGTGCGGGTTTTCCGTTATCGAACCGCCTTCTTCGGGAAATCCACGAGATTCTTCTGTCGAAGGGACGTGGAAGCGGCAAGCAGCCCGGAGAGTTTCGCCGGAGCCAGAACTGGATCGGTGGCAGTCGGCCAGGGAACGCTGCTTTCGTTCCACCATCGCCTGAGATGGTGATGGATTGCATGAGTGACTTGGAGCGGTTTCTGCACGAGGATAGTGCTGAGATTCCGATTCTTGTTAAGGCCGGACTTGCTCATGTGCAGTTTGAGACGATCCATCCCTTTCTGGACGGCAATGGACGACTCGGACGTTTGTTGATTGCATTTCTGCTGTCGGCACAGGGCGTTCTTCGGGAGCCGATTCTCTATCTGAGCCTCTACTTCAAAACCAATCGTACTGCCTACTATGAGTTGCTTGATCGTGTCCGCACACGCGGCGATTGGGAGGCTTGGCTTGACTTCTTTCTGATCGGCGTCCGCGACACTGCGGACCAAGCAGCTAACGCAGCGCGTCAGATCGTGTCGTTGTTCGAGCGGGACCAGAAGAAGATTGAGCAGCTTGGACGGCCAGCCGCATCCGTTCTTCGAGTCTTTCAGTACATGCAGCGGAATCCTATCGTGGCGATTCCAGCGACCGCCAGGAAGATCGGCATCTCGGCTCCAACGGTTGCAAAATCGCTGGGCCATATGATCGACCAGGGCATCCTGCATGAGACAACGGGCCGAGAACGGCATCGGCTTTTCGTCTATGAAAAATATCTGGCAATACTGAACGAAGGGACAGAACCTATTCGATGAGTCTCACTGAGTTTTACACCGTGTCGGCACGTGATCGATCTGCCTCTGGCCGGCGGCTATCGTATGTTGATTTTTTTAGAACGCCACAAAACATTTCTCGCAATACTGGTTCTATACTGAATACTCCCATTCAGGAATGGATGTTGTATCCATGGGCTCAGAAAACTGAGTGCTGAACGCTATCTGTGCTGTTGGAATCCACGAGTTAAGCGTCACAGCAACTCACGACATTAATGCTTTCTTAACAC
>WQYS01000270.1 GCA_009781125.1 Acidobacteriaceae bacterium
ACTTCATGTGATCGCGCCGCGTGCGCGTCGTGCTGTCGGGGAAGCTCAACTCTAACGCAAGATTGTTGGCAACCTCCAGAGGCCGCAGAAGACGCTGCGCGTTCTGATGCAACCGCAAAAGACCATCATGCTGCTTGCGCTGCATCAGCCCCTCTAACGTCTGCGCCTCGCGCTGGATTCGGTGGATGGCCTGCGTCTGCTCCCGCTCCTCGTTCACCGTCAGAACCAGACAGCGATTCAATAACTCCTCGTCGATCTCCGGCTTAGTCGTCGTCAGAAACAACATCACCGGGCCTTCGACGTGGTACTCGTGCGTTACGTGCTTGCCGCTCACAGGGTCTTTGCCCGTCGATGCGATGGTCAGTTTCCCCTCGCTCTGCAACAGCTTCAGCGCATACGCAGCCCGCTCCGCTCCCTCCTCTTCAGCTACCGCCAAAACCTTGTGCTTCAGGTTCACGTCGCCCATGTAAAACAGAGATTGCCCCGTCATCGCAGAGTATTGAACCCGCTGCTCCTCCGGTACGAACGACAGCACCGCCTCCATCAGCGAACTCTTTCCCGCTGCCGAACTCGACTGCATGAGGATCGCCAGAGGCTTCTCCAAGTACCTCGATACCGTGCCCAGATAGCCCATCAGCTTGTTCGTCTCTTCTCCCACAACTCCACACCTGGCGAAGTCCTCCACGATGCGCTCGACCAGGCGCGGATCGCGCAGCAGCTCCAGCGCCGCTCTCCGCTCCTCGTCGGTCATCGTCTCGGTTGTCGCCTTCGGCTCCAGTACCGCCCTGATCTGCTCGTCTCGCAGCATCTCCAGCTTCAGCAGCAACTGGCCCAGCTCGCGCCGCAGCGCCTCCTCCTTCACATGCAGCTCGTCGGCAGCCTGCTTCGAGAACGCCATCCGCTGCCGCGCCGAACTCAACTCCAGCACGTCCTGATGCAACGCCATCTCGCCATACTTGTTCATGCCCATGACGCGAAGGTTCACATGCAGAACCTTGTCGCTCGTATTCTGCTCCAGACCGCGAACGCGATACTCCCGATTCGACATACGCCAGAGAACGTCATCGCCGCGCCGCTCAAGCTCGCCCTCCTCCACAGTCGGCGAAGCTGCGGCGGCTAAGGGAAAAACAGGCTCGCTCTCTACTGGCAGAGTCTCCTCCGCTGGCACTGGTTCGGCCTCGGGCACAAACTCAACCTCGATAGTTTTTTCTTTAGTTGCTCGCTTTTCTGCTTCTGCCGCCACCACTGCAACGGGTTCAGGCACAACTGCCGGAACCTCCACGCGGCTCTCTGGCCGCTGTCCCTTGCCAAGCCACGAAGACCGATTCAACAACACGCCCAGACTCTTCGCCGCTGGCGTCACCTTCAGCGCGTACTCGTTGGCATCCATGCCTTTCGGGAACTCCACGCGGAAACACTCGACGCCCATCTCCATCAGCTCTTCGGCCAACTTCAGAGCCGCTTTATTACCCGCCTCGTCGTTGTCATAGGCGATATAAACCCGCTCCGTCCCGTGCTTCTCGAAGGCCGCCCGGTGGTCCTTGGTGAACCCATTCACGCCGTAGCTGGCCGTAACATTCCGATACCCTGCACACCAAAACGTCAGCGCGTCGATCAACGCTTCACACAGGATGATCGCCTTCGACGCCATCAGCGCCGCTTCATTCCACACGCCTCCATGCTCTCCGTGCATGTAGAGATGATCCGGCGTCCCGTCCCGCAGATTCGGCGTGATCTTCCGCCCGTACATCTCCATCACCGCGCCGCTCATGTCGAACACCGGGATAACAATCGAGCCGTTGAACTGCTCATGCCCGCTCTTGCGCAGGATGCCCAACTCCTGCAAACGGCCCCGCATCTGCGCTCCCGCCACGCGAGTCTTCGCTGGCAACCGATACCCAAGGGTCCGGTTGGCGAAGCCCAGACGGAAGTGTTCGACCATCTCCGACGACTTCAGGCCGCGAGACTCCAGATACTTCAACGCCTCCGGCGATTGCTTCAGCGTCTCGTGGTAGAAGTCCGTCACCTGCAACAGCAGCGCCCGGTCATCGGCCCCGCGCTCGACCGGCGGCGGCAGTCTTCTCACCGTGCTGTGCTTCACCGCCTGAACCGGAGAGGCGGCTAAAGGAAAATAATCCTGTTTCAGCATCTCGACCGCATGGCGGAAACTCACACCCTCGGCCTTCATTACCCAGTCGATGGCCGTCCCGCCTGCGGCACACGCTCCCAGGCAGTGCCAGAGATTCTTCGCTGGCGTAATCACAAGCGAAGGCGTCCGGTCGTCATGGAAGGGGCATTTCCCAATCAGGTCCGCCCCGTGACGGGTTAACTTGATTCCGCGAGCCTCCGCCAACCGCTGCACAGAGACTTCATTCTTTAGCCGCTCGACTTCGTGCTCCGGGATTCTTGCCACTTTCCGCCCTCCGCTTAAAACCTTGTCAAGACCTTTTTCGGTGTTTTTTTGTAGGATATGTCTGTAAGAAGATATACAGCAAGTTGATATATTTGTGAAGGGGCTTATGAACACTTCCATCGAAAAACGGCCTTACAGTAGGAACATGCCGAAGCCGTCCAAACTCGCGCCTTCCGCCTCCGAAAAAGAGGCTATGGGCAAACGTCTTGCCCAGGTTCGCAAGGAACATGGCCTCACTCAGATCGAACTGGCCGAACGTACCGGCTTGATTCAGGTGGTCGTCTCCGACTACGAGCGCGGCAGAATACGCCTTCCCGCAGATATGGTCGTTCGCTTTGCTGAGGCGTTAGGAGTAAGCACAGACGAACTGCTCCGGCCCGAACGTAGAGCTATCGCCACCCAGAGCGGCAAGCAGCCTAGTCTCAAGATCGTCCGCCGCATGGAACAGATTGAAGCTCTGCCAACGTATCAGCAGCGCGCTTTGCTAACCACGATTGACACCTTCATCGCGGCTGCGGTGGCGCGGTAGTCTAACAGAAGAAGGGATATTCCGATGGCTCAAGCCGCACTCAACCCGAAGCAAGAAGCCCATGAACTGATAGACCAGATGTCTACTGGACAGGTCACTGCCTTCATCGGACTCTTCAGGATCGTACTCGACCCGGTAGACCGCGCTCTGGCTAATGCGCCTTACGATGACGAGCCGGTCAGCGCAGAAGAAGCCCGCGAGATCTCCGAGACTCGCGCCGCTCTCGCTCGTGGCGAAGGCATCGTTTCCAACGAAGAAGTCCTAGCCGAGTTCGGACTCACCGCTGAGGATTTCGAGCGCATGGGCCGAACACCGCTGCCCAACCATCCGGGCCTCTAAGCATGGCGAGAACGATCATCTGGAAGGATCAGGCCAAAGCCCAACTTCGCGCCATCGACCAACCTACCGCCCTGCGCATCCTTCACGCACTGGCGAATCTGGCCGCCTCCGGCGATGGCGATGTAAAGCAACTCCAAGGTATCGACCCGCCTGAGTTCCGTCTGCGCGTCGGTGACTACCGCGTCCGCTTTCACAAGGACGCTGCCGTCATCCGAGTCACCGCCGTCAAGCATCGCCGCGACATCTACCGCTGATTCGCAGCTAAAGAAAAAACTCTCGAACTGACATCGAACGCTGGCCGAACACGTTCATCGAACAAGCTCGAACTTGTTCGCACAACCTCGCACAGCGTCCGGGTTCCGTGCGAGTTGCGTTCGATCTTTGTGCGGCATCGGGTCGCACAGACGCCTCACTAACGCGTCAGCGTTAGGGATGGTGTCTAGGGGCCAGAACCTCCTCTGCAAGCGTCACAGATGCCCACTGTGAGCCTCGAACACGTCTGCATGACACATAGCTTCTCTGGGGTATCGGGGCGTTGCCCTGAGCTTGTCTGCCTAGCTGCTTCCGAGTAGCCAACGGCGGATTGGGGGCGGCGGCGGGGACACCTTTTCGCAGAAAATGTGGCCACAAGGCACACCTTGCCCTGTAGTGTTTCAACTTCAACGCGCATTCCCGTTGTGCGCCGGTTGTATGGTCGCCGGTGCGCCGGTCGTGTCGTCATCGGGACGAACTTTTCCGTCAACGTGAACTGGTTTTTAAAGAGAAAAATACTCGCTCGTCGCCGCCGCCGTGCGGTGCAAACGGTGCGAAACAGTCTCTCCGTTTTGCACGGTTTGCACCGCTGTTCCGGTCGCCACTTTCCCGCACAGGATGACCCGAAGTTTAACGCGGTTCCGTTCGCAACCGCGCAGTTACTCAGGAATAACCAAAAATCAGCAAGTCCACTGTTTTCTTGGGTATCTGCCGAGATACAAAAGTTGCTCCGCAGCAACCCTTCAGGGGTTGAGTGTGGCAGATACACTCCCGTGCGCAGCACGGCTCGCATTTCTGCACAAAAGCGCCGGAGAACGGCAACAACTGC
>WQYS01000271.1 GCA_009781125.1 Acidobacteriaceae bacterium
CAGATCGACACCACGGTCCTCAGCCGTCAGGAGCAACTCTCCAGGACCCTGATGCTCCGCGATCTGTCCGACGACCAGGAAGCCGCGCAGTTCAAGGAGTGGCAGATGCCAGTCAATCAGTTCGGCGGCGTCCACACCGACCTGCCGCGGATCGTCAGCCAGCTGCCCTTCGATACCGTAAAGGACTACGACGACTACATCGCGCGGCTGAAGCAGGTTCCGAGAGTCTTCACGCAGATCATGACCAACATGCAGCTCGGCATGGATGCGGGCCGGGTTCCGCCAGCGTATCTGCTGGAAAAGGTTTATGACCAGGCGCAGAACCTGGCCAGCCAGAAACCCGCCGATAGCCCCTTTGCGCTGCCGCTGCAGAAGTTTCCGAAGACCGTCAGCGCCGCCGATCAGAAGCGCATCTCCGCCGAGGTGCTCGAGCAGATTCAGACCAGCGTGCTGCCCATGTACCAGCGCTTTGCAAAGTTCGTGAAGTTCCAGTACATCCCCGCCGGGCGCAAGTATCCGGGAGCGTGGGCGCTTCCCGACGGAGACGCCTACTACGCCTTCTGCGTGCGGCGCAGCACTACGATGGATAAGACTCCGGCGCAGATTCACCAGATCGGCCTCGACGAGGTCAAGCGCGACGAGGCCGAGATGCTGGCCATCGTTCACAAGCTGGGCTTCGCCGATATCACGAGCTTCCGCGCCGCTCTGAAGACTAACCCCAAAGAGCATCCTGCGTCGGGAGACGCGCTGCTGGCGGCTTATCGCGGATACATCGCCGGAATGCAGGCCAAGCTGCCGAGCCTGTTTGGAACGCTGCCCAAGGCACGGCTGGAGGTCATTCCGGTTCCCGCGTTCATCGCCCAGGACGAGGCCGAGGCCTACTACGACGAAGGCAGCATGGACGGCAGGCGTCCGGCCTACGTGTACGTGAACACCTTCAAGGCTACGGACCGCTCGCTGGCCTCGGTCGAGGCGATCGCGTACCACGAGGGGATTCCTGGCCATCACCTGCAAATCGCCATCGCGCAGGAGATTACCGGGCTGCCGGAGTTCCGCCGGCACGAATACTACACGGCCTACACCGAAGGCTGGGGCCTATACTCCGAGCGGCTGGGCAAGGAGGTCGGCTTCTACCAGGATCCCTACAGCGACTACGGCAGGCTGGAGGCCGACATCTGGCGCGGGATTCGCCTGGTCGTCGATACCGGAGTCCACTCGCAGCACTGGACGCGCCAGCAGATGGTGGACTTCTTCCATGACCACCCGGCCATCGACGAAGTCAACATTCAGTCCGAGGTGGACCGCTACGTCGCATGGCCCGCTCAGGCGCTCGGATACAAGATGGGTCAGTTGAAGATTCTGGAGCTGCGAGCAAAGGCCGAAAAGGCTCTAGGGCCAAAGTTCGACCTGCGCGCGTTCCATGATCTCGTCGTAGGCTCGGGCGCGCTTCCCATGGACGTGCTGGAGCAGCAGGTGGATCAGTGGATCGCGGTGCAGAAGAGTAGATAATTCAGATAAACTGCCTACACTGAAAGCAGAAAGGACTTCACTCAATGAACTGGAAAATTGTTTCCACACCAGCGAGGTGTATCGAAGTAACGACAGTGGTTGCGATTGTGGCTGTGCTCAGTTGTTTGCTCTCCATTTCATTGAAGGCACAGAGTTGCACTCAGATCCGCATAGAAGTTAATGGCAAGACTGTCCCTCTTCCTACGGAAGTGGCATTAGCTAGAACTGGGCAAGCAAAGACGATCTCTGTCCCGGTGACTGATGGTTGCATACAGCTACCGAAGCAGCTTCGTAAGAGCAACTCCATCGATATGACCTTCCAGGCGGATGGAAAAAACGTTCGCCTTATCGGATTGCTACAGTCGTATTTCGATAAAACATGGACGATTGCGCTTGATGGTCCTGCTTCAGGCGGTAGCTGCGCTGTGAGCATCGATCAGGGGGCCATGGGCATGAAGGATACCAGCTGTTGGACACCAATTAAGTAACGGACCCCCTCCCAACTGAGTATAGAAAACCGTGTCTGCATAGAGTACCCGGATTCATGACAGTCAGCGCGTAAAATCTCTGCATGGCTACGGCTGTGGTCCGACGGAAAAAAAATCCTCGCGCTCTGAAGCGGTACGCATGGTTTGTCGTGGGCTACAACGTCCTCACCATCCTGTGGGGAGCGCTGGTGCGCGCCACTGGCTCAGGAGCAGGCTGCGGCAACCACTGGCCTCTGTGTAACGGGCAGGTCGTGCCGTTCGCGCCGCGAGTCGATACCATCATCGAGTTCACGCACCGCGCCATGACCGGCGGCGCGACCTTTCTTGTTCTCGGCCTGCTGGTGTGGAGCTTTCGCGCGACGGTCAAGGGTCAAGCCGCGCGCGTGGCTGCCGTTGCCGCCACCATGCTGTTATTCAACGAAGCGATTCTTGGAGCTTTGCTGGTCAAGCTGGGATACGTCACGGGCAATCAGTCCGTGGGCCGCGTCGTTGTGCTGTCGATTCATCTGAGCAACACGCTGCTTCTGCTGGCGGCGCTCACCTTAACCGCAATGATGTTGCGCTCAGGACAACGAACCCGTGAACTGCGCGTGCACGGACTGCGAGCCGCATGGGTGCTTACAGGACTGCTCGCAACCATCGTAGTTGGCGTAAGCGGGTCTATCGCGGCTCTGGGCGATACGCTCTTCCCTGTCTCGTCGTTGCGGGCATCCGTCATGCAGGATATCTCTTCGAGTTCGCCGTTGCTTCTGCGGCTGCGCGGAGTGCATCCGGTGAGCGCCGTAATTGCGGCGGCCTTCGTGATCTGGATAACAGTACAGGCCCGGCGGCGGGGCGGAATCAGTCGCTGGCTTTCAACAACCGTGCTGACGCTGCTGGCCGTGCAGTTCGCTCTCGGGATTGCGGACGTGCTGCTGCTGGCTCCCCGATGGATGCAGATTCTGCATCTGCTCGGAGCCGACCTCTTCTGGGTTGCGCTGGTAGCGCTGGCGGCTGAGATTCTCTGGCCCGCCACCGCAGTCTACAATCAAACCAAGCCATGACTACTGACAATCGCGCCGCCCTGCTTAACCTGATCGCTACGCTTTCCTTCCGTCTGGGAGACTTCACGCTCGCCAGCGGCCAGAAGTCCGACTATTACATCGACTGCCGTACGACGACGCTCCACGCCGAGGGAGGACGTCTCTCCGGACTGGTGCTTTACGATGTTATCCGCGAGCGCTTCCCCAACGCCGAGGCGGTTGGCGGGCTTACGATGGGAGCCGATCCACTAGTCTCGAATACCTCCAATGCCTCTGCATGGCACCATCTGCAACACAGCGGAGACCCGCTCATACATGGCTTTCTCGTCCGCAAGAGCGAAAAGACGCACGGCACCGGACGCCGCACCGAAGGCTTTCATCGCGCTGGCGCGGAGGTGGTGATCGTCGATGACGTGTGCACCACCGGCGGCTCCACCATCACCGCCATCGAAGCTACCCGCGAAGCCGGGATGCGCGTCGCCGGAGTGCTCTGCCTCGTGGACCGCGAGCAGGGCGGCAGAGCCAACATCGAAGCCGTCGCCAGGGATGCTCCGTTCGTCTCCATCTTTACCGCGCGCGATGTCCGCGCCGCTCATCTGGCCGCGCTGGCGAAGGCATAGGACCAGTTCGGACTCCATCCGATAAACTAGGAAGAATGATTCCCACTCTTGAATGGCTTCCCGACGGCGTAAACTTCCTTGACCAGACCAGGCTCCCGCTGGAGGAGACCTATGTTCTGGCCACCAGCTACCAGCAGGTCGCTACCGTGATCCGCGACATGATCGTGCGCGGCGCTCCGGCGATTGGCGTCTCTGCCGCCATGGGCGTAGCGCTCGGCGTCAACCAGAGCAAGGCGACGGACATCGCCAGCCTCAATGCTGAGGTCAAGACCATCTGCGACACTCTGGCCGCGACACGTCCGACTGCTGTCAATCTGTTCTGGGCCATCGACAGGATGCGCCGGAAGTACACAGACCTCGTCCAGGCCGGAGTCTCCATCGACGGGATCAAGGCCGCCCTGATCGACGAGGCCCGCCGCATGTACGACGAGGACATCGCCGCCTGCAAGGCCATGGGAGCGCACGGCGCAGAGCTTCTTCCGAAGGAAGGAACCGTGCTGACGCACTGCAACGCAGGAGCCCTGGCCACCTGCGGCTACGGCACGGCTCTGGGAGTGATCCGCGCCGCCGTCGAACGCGGCCACAAGATCGACGTCTTCGCCGACGAGACCCGCCCCTATCTGCAAGGTGCTCGCCTGACGGCGTGGGAGCTTCTTCATGACGGGATTCCCACGACCGTTCTTTGCGACAACATGGCCGGAGCGTTC
>WQYS01000272.1 GCA_009781125.1 Acidobacteriaceae bacterium
GACCTGACGCTGGGGGCCGAATACTTCTCCACTCGCGGCTGGCAGCAGATGGTCAGCTTCCGCTATCGCGGCCTGGGCAATAACTTTGCCTTCGCCCACTACAACGGCCTGCTCGACCGCGGCCTCAAGATCAACGGCCAGCTCATCAACCAGGGCGGCCAGGATGCCCTCTTCTCCGGACGCTACGACATCTCGACGGACCCGTTCCACCGCTCCCGCATGGCCGCCGACATGGAGTACCTGAGCTCCTACGCCTATCGCGCAGCCTTCTCGGAGAACTTCAACCAGGCGGTTTCAAGCGACATTCTTTCCACGGCCTACGGAACCTATCAGGCAAACGGATTCTCCTATTCGCTGCGCGCGGACCGCTACCAGGGACTCAAGCAGCTTGCCGCGACCAACGTCGATGAGCAGGAGGTCCGCATCTTCCATGCGCCTTCGCTCGAAGTCACCTCGACCGATCACGCCATAGGAAGCACGCCCCTGCTGTGGAACGTGGACAGCTCGGTGGCCGCGCTCAAGCGCGTGCAGCCAAACTTTGCGACCACCGGAATGACCGAGCGGCTGGACATTCATCCGCAGATCGCGCTGCCGCTCAGCGCCGACGGCTGGCATCTGATGGCCTCGCTGGGAGCGCGCGAGACCATCTACACGCGCAGCCGCCAGACTCCCTACACTTCACCGGTACCGGTGGAATCTTCGAGCGGTCTCAGCCGGTCTACCATCGAGTTCACCGCCGACGCGCGCCCGCCGGTCGTGGAGCGCGACTTCGACTCGCCGCTCGTGCGCAGGCTCTTCGGCACGGCAATCCGGCACACGGTCGCGCCGGAGTTGACCTATCGCTACGTCACCGGCGTGCATGCCTTTCTTAACACGCTTCGTTTCGACGAGAACGACGTCGCAAGCAACACCAACGAGATTCAGTACGGCCTGACCCAGAGAATCTTTTTACGAAAACCAAAGACAGGGGCCTGCGGAGATGGGCAAAGCGACTCTGCCGGAGCCGCGCCCATTCCGAGCTTTGACGCTTATGAAAACGAGCAAACTTCGACGCCCGTTTGCAGCAATCGCGAGTTGATTCGCTGGAGGCTCACGCAGAAGTACTTCTTCGACTCCAACTTTGGGGGGGCCGTGGTCACGGGCCGCCGCAACATCTTTGAGACGACCCTGAACCTCTCCGGCATAGCTTTTCTTACCGAGCCGCGTAACATCTCGCCGCTGGTCTCGCGCCTGCGCCTGAGTCCGTCGAACCGCTTTGACCTGGAATGGGACTTCGACCTCGATACCGGAGCCAGGAAGTTCACCTCCAACAACGTTCTGGTGGACTTCCACGAGGGCAATTTCTTCTCTGGATTCAGCTATGCGCGGCTGAACGCTCCGGGGCGTTTCTATACGGAATCACCGACCGGGGGAGCAGGCGTATCCTCGCAGGTCTCGGACTTCAACCAGATCCGTGCGCTGCTCGGATACGGCTCGCCGACCCGGCGGGGGCTTGGCGTGGCCGCAAATGCCGGCGTCGATCTCCGGCTCGGCACCGTGCAGTACGGTGCTCTGCAAACCTCGTGGAACTGGGACTGCTGCGGCATCAGCGTCGAATACCGCAAGTATGAGCTGGGCTCGGTCCGCAACGAAAACGCCTACCGCTTCAACTTCACGCTTGCCAACATAGGGACGGCAGGAAACCTGCGCCGGGCCGAAAGGCTCTTCTGAGGGGACCGGCCCTATCAATGTTCGCCGGTGTGGCCTTTTTCCCGCCGCTCCGTCAAACAGGAATACAGATTCCGGCAGGTTCCAAATGAATATATTTAGTTGCAGCCGCAGAAGAACCGTGCGTGAGATAATTGAAAGCACTGTGTCAATTAGTCTTAAGCCGCTCCAATGTCTACTGATTGGCCTAACACTGGCCACGGGCTGTCACGCTCAAACCCCTTCCGACGGAGAAAAGCTCTCACCGGAGCTGACCCGCCGCGTCCAGGTTCTGTTGCGCTCGAAGGCGGGCGTGCCCGCGACCTACCGCATCGAGGTCGGCGGACGCACTCCCAGCACCACGCCGGGATACGACGAGATTGCCGTGCGTTTCGTCACGGACGGCCAGGCGGGCAAAACCATGACCTTCCTGCTGTCGAAGGACGGCAAGACGCTGGCGCAGTTCAATAAGTTCGACATCAGCCAGGATCCCAGAACTCTGGTTGACGGCAAGGGCCGCCCGGCACGCGGAGGCCCGGAAGACGCTCCCGTGCTCGTCGTCGGCTTCGATGACCTCGAATGCCCGTACTGCGCGCGCATGAACGAGGCACTCTTCCCGGCGCTCGTCAATCGCTACAAGGATCAGGTGCGATTCGTCTATCGCGACTTTCCGCTCTCACCCGAGCAGCATCCCTGGGCCACGCACGCGGCGATCAATGTAGACTGCATGGCTGCCCAGAGCGAGGCCGGTTACTGGAATCTGGTGGACTACATCCACGCCCATGCCGACGAGATTACAGGCTCGGAGAGGACCATGGCTCAGATCGTAGCCCATTCCAGTTCGATGCTCGACACCCTCACGCGCGAAGAAGGCCAGCGCCAGAAGGTCGATGCGGCCAGGCTGGATGCCTGTATTGCCAAGCAGGACAACACCGCCATCAGAGCATCGATTGCTCTGGGACAATCTCTTGGCGTGGATTCAATTCCTATACTGTTCATCAACGGCGAGATGTACAAAGGAGCACCGTCGATTGAGAATGTGTACCGGATGATAGACGATGCATTAATTGCGGCAGGTCAGACACCGCCGCCGCCACAGGCTCCGTCTGCGGCCAGGCCCGGAAACTAGCGCCCCGGCTGAAGCGCGCTGATGATGCAGGATTTTTTGTGACCAACAGGTTGAGGTTAAGAAAAATGCAGTTTACTGATTACCGGCTCTCTAGTTCCGCCGCTCTGCTTGCTCTTTTCGCCATGCTTCCGCTCGCCGGATGCCCGCGCAGCCACAATGCCGATGTCGTCGCCACAGTCAATGGCAAGGCCATCATGCGCGCGGATATGGACAAGCAGTACCAGGCGCAACTCGGCGACTCGCAACAACAGCCCTCACAGGAACAGGCCGACGCCATGCGCCTGCAAGTCCTTGGCAACCTCATCACCGGGGAGATCATCGAGCAGAGAGCTGCCAGCATGAATCTGACGGCGACCAACGAAGAGGTCGACGCCAAGCTCAACGAGATGAAGGCTCCCTTTACCGAGGAGCAGTTCAGCGCCAAGCTCAAGGCCAGCGACTACACTCTGGACCAGCTCCGGCGCGACATTCGCCGCAACCTGACCCGGAACAAGCTGCTTGCCAAAGAGATCGATTCCAAGGTCTCGGTCTCCGACGCGGACGTTGCCAACTACTATAACCAGCACAAGTCCGAATACAATCTGCCCGAAACGACCTATCACCTCGCTCAGATTATGGTCACGGGCATCCCGTCGGACCAGCCTGGCAACCTGCAGAACAGCAAGGCGTCCAACGATGCCGAGGCCAAGAAGAAGATTCAGGCCCTCAAGGCCCGCCTCGACAGCGGTGAAGACTTCAGCACCGTGGCCCAGAACTTTTCCGAGCAGCCAAACACGGCTCCCAGTGGCGGTGATATGGGCCTTGTCCTGGAGTCACAACTCCACACTGATGCCACCGCATACAACGCTGTGACCAAGCTCAAGGCAGGCCAGATTACCGACATCCTTCCTCTGGTCGAGCCACAGAGCCAGAAGCAGGTGGGATACGCCATCTATAAGCTCATCTCGCGCGAGCCTGCCGGACAGCTCGAACTGAGCGATCCGTCGGTGCAGCAGCACATCCGTCAGCAGCTTCGCGACGGACGCCAACAGCTCTTGAGGCTGGCGTACTCCGAGATGCTCCACGATCAGGCGAAGATCCAGAACTTCTTCGCCGAACAGATCTTCAAGAACGCAGCCCACTAATAGTTTCACAGTCAGCAAAACAAAAGGAGGGGGATCATCCCCCTCCTTTTGTTTTGCCGTCTCGTTACGCCGAAGCCGCCTGCCGGTACACGCTGATGTGGAAGCACGCCTGCTGGAACTCCTCTTCCACGTCGATCTTGCCCTGCTGCTTGAGCGGCAGCAGAGCGCCGCGCAGCCACGCAATCTGGGCCATCGAAAGTCCGTGCTTGGCAATGTCAACGGCCTGTCCGGTCAGATGCGGCGAAGCGGTCTCGCCCTCGGTGGCTGCGGCGTTGCCGTTGGATTGCTGAAGCCGCTGCTGAACCTCCACCGTGCGCACGGCAGAGTTGATCTGTAACGGCGCATGGAACCGCGCATAATAGGCCTTCGCCAGATCGGCAAGGAACTGTGCCGTCCAGGGACGGC
>WQYS01000273.1 GCA_009781125.1 Acidobacteriaceae bacterium
TAGACGGAGCCGTCGCGGTCGTGGACCTCGCCGAAGACCAGCACCTTGCCCGGCCCGAAGACGTCGGCAGGAGCCCAGTAAAACGCGCTCCAGTCGATCGTCAGCCGCAGATCGCTCTCGCGCTGAGCGGAAAAGCCACGAATCGACGAGCCGTCGAAGGTCAGGTTGTCGTAGCTCCTGATGAGGAATTTCTTGTCATAGTCGAGCATGTGCAGCCGGCCTTCGAGGTCGCTGAACATGACCGTGACCGCCTTGATGCGGCGCTCGTCTTTAAGGTACTTCAGGCGTTCTTCCTGAATCACGTCCGGGGCGATGCGCTTCTTGCGCTGCTCCTTGGCCATCAGGTTCATGTCTTCGAGTTCGGCGTAGGAAAGTTCCAGAAAATCGCGAAATTCACTCAACGTAAGCACTCCTTCTCGTGCGTGAGATGCACGGCTCCAACTGGTTTAGGAATCAGGTCTCTGTAGTCGGGAAGAGAGTAGGCCAAGCGGACATGGGTTGGCTTTGTACCTTTGTTAAGGCTAACAGAAATCTTCACAAAACATCAAAGACGCCAGCCCGAACACTCACCATTGAAGCCGTCATCCTGAGCGTAGCGAAGGACCCCCGCATTTTTTCTATGTTGGCAACGGCTCCCAAATGGAAGACATTAACTTCCCTGACCGACCCTGCTTTTCCAGAAGACTCTTGGGCGAGGAAGCGAAATGCGGGGGTCCTTCACTTCGTTCAGGATGACGTCTTCGATGTGTGTTGTTTCAGCTATCTGGTGCGCCGGTATCTCCGGATCAGGTTGTTGGTCGAGCTGTCGTGATTCAGCGCGGGTTCGTCCTTGTTCTCCAGCTCGGGAACGATCTTCTGTGCCAGAGCTTTGCCCAGCTCCACGCCCCACTGATCGAAGGGATTGATGTCCCACACCGCTCCCTGCGTGAAGACGGAGTGCTCATAGAGCGCCACCAGCTTGCCCAGCATGGCAGGCGTCAGCTCGTCGGCGAGGATCATATTGGAGGGACGGTTCCCCTCAAATACGCGGTGCGGAACCAGCCAATCCGGTGTGCCTTCCGCCTTCACCTGTTCGGCAGTCTTGCCAAAAGCCAGCGCCTCGGCCTGCGCGAAGACATTTGCCATCAGCAGATCATGATGATTTCCCAGCGGATTCTGCGACTTGGAAAAGGCAATAAAGTCGCAGGGGATCAGCCGCGTGCCCTGGTGGATGAGCTGGTAGAACGAGTGTTGTCCGTTGGTTCCGGGTTCGCCCCAGTAGATGGGGCTGGTCTGGTAGTTGACCTTCTTGCCGTCCAGCGTCACGTACTTGCCGTTCGACTCCATCGTCAACTGCTGCAGGTAGGCAGGGAACCGCTTCAGATACTGTTCATACGGCAGCACTGCAATGGTCTCGGCGTTGAAGAACTCCGTGTACCATACGGTCAGCAGCCCGAGCAGCACCGGCAGATTCTTCGCGAACGGCGCGGTGCGGAAGTGAACATCCATCTCGTGGAAACCGCCGAGCATGGCGCGGAAGTTCTCCGGCCCGATGGCGATCATGGTCGAGAGGCCGATGGCCGAATCCATGGAGTAGCGCCCGCCAACCCAGTCCCAGAAGCCGAACATGTTGGCCGTGTCGATGCCGAACTTCGCGACCTCCTTGGCGTTGGTCGAGATAGCCACAAAGTGCTTGGCCACGGCCTTCTCGTCCGGAAGCCTTTCAAGCAGCCACTGGCGAGCCGTGCGCGCGTTGGTCATGGTCTCCTGCGTGGTGAAGGTCTTCGACGCAACCAGGAACAGAGTCTCGTCGGCGCTCAAATCCTGGACTGCCTCGGCGAAGTCCGTGCTATCAACGTTGGAGACGAAGCGGAAGGCGAGATCGCGCTGGCTGTAGTGCTTCAGCGCCTCATATGCCATTACGGGGCCGAGATCCGATCCGCCGATGCCGATGTTGACGACATTGCGAATCTGCTTGCCTGTATGCCCCTTCCACTCGCCGCTGCGCACGCGATTGGCAAAAGCCTCCATCTTGTCGAGAACCTCGTGCACATAAGGGACGACGTTCTCGCCGTCAACCAGAATGGTCTCGTTCTTCGGCGCGCGCAAAGCTGTATGCAGAACGGCGCGGTTCTCGGTGATGTTGATCTTTTCGCCGCGGAACATGGCTTCGGTCTTTTCGCGCAGGCCGGACTGCTCCGCCAGCTCAACCAGCAGCTTCAGCGTCTCGTCGGTGACGCGGTTCTTTGAGAAGTCGAGGAAGATTCCTATCGCGTCTGCCGTCAAACGCTCGCCGCGAGCGGGATCCACTCGGAACATGTCGCGCAGATGTTGCTGGCGAACCTGTTCGGCGTGGGCCTGAAGCGACTTCCACGCTGCGCGTTCGCGAAGGGCGGCACTCTTTGTAGCGGTCTGCATTTGTACTGTTTTTCTCCTTGAATTTTCCTGAACTGTCGCCGAACCATCGGCCCATGAATGTAGTTTACTTTCTCCTTGCCGTTTCCAGCGAAGCGAGGATGGACAGGGAGGTGAATGCCAGGGGAAAAAGTCACATTTGCGAACCCCATGCTGTGCGTTTATCGTTGAATAGTTCGACTATCGCACACCTTTAGCGGTAGCCATTTAGGAGACTCTTCGTGAGCCTGACGCCGCAGCGACGCCCCCGACTCCAGACCCCTTCCGCGGCCTCGCCGTCTGCGGCGGCGGCCAAGCCCACTCCATCGGCCTCGCTCGACGTCTTTCGCGGCGATCCGAACTTCATGACCTCGCTGGCGCGCGGGTTGATCGTGATTCAGGCCTTCTCGCAGCAGAATCCGCAGATGACGATCTCGCAGCTCAGCGTGCGCACGGGGCTTTCTCGCGCCGCTGTCCGCCGCTGTCTCTATACGCTTACGAAGCTCGGCTTTGCCGGAGCCGAGGATGGCTCTCGTTATTCGCTGCGTCCGCGCCTGCTCGCGCTCTCGCATACCTATACAGCCTCGAACACACTGACATCGGCGGCGCAGCCGATTCTGGAGCGCATGTCGGCGGCGCTCAGAGAGTCGTTTTCCGTGGCGACGCTCGATGGCGAAGACATCGTATACGTCGCTCGCACCACGGTCTCGCGCGTGATGGCGGTCGATCTTCACATCGGCAGCCGTCTGCCCGCCTACTGCACCAGCATGGGGCGAGTGCTGCTCGCCTATCTGTCTGCCGATCAGCTTGAGCAGTACCTGGAGCGCGTCACGCTGGCGCCGCATACGCCGCGCACAGTCACCTCGGCGGAAAAGCTGCGCGTACTGCTGCGCAACGTGCGCCGCAACGGCTACGCCCTCTGCGATCAGGAGTACGAGATCGGTCTGCGTTCGCTTGCCGTGCCAGTGTTCTCGCCGAACGGCCGCGTCACGGCCACCATCAACCTCAGCGGCAATGCTCCACGCATCTCGGCGCTGGAGATGCAGACGCGCTTCCTGCCGCATCTGCGCAATGCAGCAAATGAGCTGAGCGTCTTCCTTCGCTAGTCTCGGCATGCTTAAACCAACGCTATTATGGCGTCGTCATTTTTTTATTTCCATATATATTCGTCATCCTGAGCGTAGCGAAGGACCCCCGCATTTAGCCTGTATCGGCACGCGACCTCCAAAGGAAAACGTTATTTCGCCACAGCCGCTACGCTTTTCTGTATAGCTTTGTGGCGAAGAAGAAAATACGGGGGTCCTTCACTTCGTTCAGGATGACGGCATCAAAATAAATTACGCTGAGTTATGCAGTTAAGCCTATAAGAGATCAGACCCTAGGGGCCGTACAGCGCGCAAACGCCGCTCCCTTTTCCGCTTCCACGACGACCTCGCCGCATCCGGGCGGAACAACCACCGCTTGCCCCGGCGTGAGTTCTACTTCGTGGTCCGGAGTAATCACCGCCGCGTTGCCCTTCAGACCAACCAGACACCCCGGCGAGGTAAACGCAATGCGCCTCTCCTCCAGAGGAGCGAAATCAAACCGGTCCACAATGAAATAGTGCTGCTCGATCAGGCGGACAAACCCGTCCATCGCGCGAGGAGCGACCTTGCCAGCAGAGGTCTTTGTCTTGATGACCTTCAGGCCTTGTTCCAGGTGCAGTTCGCGCGGGCGTCCGTAGTCGTAGAGCCGGTATGTGATGTCGCTCGTCTGCTGTGTCTCCAGCAGCACCACGCCGGGCGCAATCGCGTGAACCGTCCCTGCATCCACGTACAACATATCTCCCGCCGAAACCGGAACCCATGCAAGCAGTTTCTCCATGGTTCCGTTGGCGATGGAGTTCCGTACATCTGCCGTGGTCACGCCGTCCTTCAGACCCAGCGCAATCGTTGCGCCTTCGATCGCTTCGAGCACATA
>WQYS01000274.1 GCA_009781125.1 Acidobacteriaceae bacterium
CTTGCGCACCAGCTACCTGCGGGAAGCCGTGGCACATAGGGGTATGCCTAAAAAGCATACTCGCGTCCCAGACGCAATCGGAACATCTTCGCAGAGTCGAACAGGTAAACATAGGACGCGATCTCGGATCTTTGACAATCGAAATATAACAACGGCGCTTTGAGATGGAAGCGATTGCTCTAAGTGCCTGGTCATGCGCCTCAGTCCGAGGAGACCTGTGTAAGGTTCTCCCGGGGTTGCAGAGCAGATGGCGCCGCGTGATAGGCTTTTCTTGCATGGCAAATCATCGTTTTGATCTTTCGGCATCTGCCCACGCAGAGATGCTTCGCCTGGGCTTCAAGCCCGACTTTCCTGACAAATGTGAATCTCAGGTCGAGCAGATTCGCTCCTCGGTGAATCACGCGCCGAAGGGATTTCCTGATCTGCGCGGACTCCTGTGGTCGTCCATCGACAACGACACCTCGCGCGATCTGGATCAGATCGAAGTCGCCGAGCAGGTCAATGGCGGGATTCGCGTGCGGGTAGGCGTCGCCGATGTCTCCGCCTCGGTGCCGAAGGGATCGCCTATCGACAAGTTCGCGGCCTTCCAGACGACGACAGTCTATACCGGCGTACACAACTTTCCCATGCTGCCGGACGAGCTCTCTACGGACCTCACCTCGCTCAACGAGAACGAGGACCGCGCGGCTGTGGTGATCGAGTTCGTCGTGGACGCCAGGGGACAGCGCAGTCATCCTTCGATCTACGAGGCGGTAGTGCGAAACAAGGCGCAGCTTGCCTACAGCAAGGTCGGCGCGTGGCTTGAGGAAAAGGCCGGCCCGGACTCGAAGGTCGCCGCGTCCGCTTCGTTGCAGCAGCAGCTGAGGTTGCAGAACCAGGCAGCTCAGATGCTGCGTGAGCACCGCGTCAGCAACGGCGCTCTGGAGTTTCACCGCCTTGAGGCCGATCCGGTGGTGATTGATGGCGAGGTGCGCTCGATTGAAGAGGCGCCGAAGAACCTGGCGACGGAGCTGATCGAAGACTTCATGGTCGCCGCCAACGAGACCATGGCGGAGATGCTACGCTCAGCGGGCCGGTCGTGTATACGGCGCATCGTGCGCACGCCCGAGCGCTGGGACCGCATCGTGGAACTGGTCTGCCGCTATGGCACGCAGTTGCCGACGGAGCCGGACTCCGGTCTGCTGAACGCATTCCTGCGCAAGCAGAGACAGCTTGATCCGGTGCACTATCCCGACCTTGCGCTTGCCATCATCAAGCTCATGGGGCCGGGCGAGTATGTTCTCTCCAGAGGCGACGATCCCGAGCCGCTGGGACACTTTGGCCTGGCCGCGCGCGACTACACGCACTCGACAGCGCCGAATCGCCGCTTTCCCGATCTGGTCATGCAGCGGCTGGTGAAGGCGCTCATCGCCAAACAGCCCGCTCCCTATTCGGACAACGAGCTGGCAGAGATCGCCGCACAGTGCAACTTGCAGGAGCGCGCCAGCCGCAAGGTCGAGCGCACCATGCAGAAGAGAATCGCCGCCGTGGCCTTGTCGAGCAGCATCGGCAAGATGTTCCGAGGCGTGGTTACGGGCGCGAGTCCCAAGGGAACCTACGTTCGCGTCTTCGATCCTCCGGTCGAAGGAAAGGTGGTCGAAGGCGAGAAGGGGCTGGATGTCGGAGATACAGTGTCGGTGAAGCTGCTGCACACCAATCCGCAGATGGCCTTCATCGACTTCGCCTTTGTAAAGGGACAGGGACACCGCTAGCAGGGTTTCACTTCAGGATGGGAAATGGAGCGGTTTGTTCTGATGCCGCCTCGCTCTGAAAGTGATCGCGAATGCGCTGCGCTGTTGCTGCATTGACGACTGCGGCCAGAGCGTCGGCGCTGGCCTGTTTTACGCCACGCACGCTTCCGAAGTGCTCCAGCAGCCGCTGCCGGGTTCTCTGTCCGACGCCGGGAACCGCAAGCAGCTCGCTCTCGCGGTCGCGTATCTGGCGGCGCTTGCGATGGTAGGTGATGGCGAAGCGGTGGCTCTCGTCGCGGATCATCTGCACCAGATGCAGCACCGGCGAACGGCGATCCAGCACGACCGGGTCGTTCTCGTGTCCGTAGACGTAAAGAATCTCCTCGCGCTTGGCGATCGACACCAGCGGTTGATGCGTGAGGCCAAGCTCTTCGAGCGCGGCGCGGGCTGCGTGCAACTGGCCGAGTCCGCCGTCAATCAGCACCAGCGATGGCAGCGGCTTCTTCTCGTCGATCAGCCGCCTGTAACGCCGACCGACAATTTCGTGCATACTGGCGAAGTCATCGACTCCGGTGACGCTCTTCACCTGATACTTGCGGTAATCCGACTTCTTCATCGATCCGTCTTCCCAGACGACCATGGAGGCAACCGTCTCCGCTCCTTGAATGTGCGAGATGTCAAAGCACTCGATGCGGCGCGGCGGCTCTTCCAAACTGAGCGCGTCGCGGAGCGCCTCTTGAAGGGCCTTGATGCTGGGTTGAAGCACGCGGAAGCGCTGGTCGTAGGACTGCTTCGCGTTCTGGCAGACGAGATCGACCAGGGAGCGCTTCTCTCCGCGCTGGGGGACAAGGATCGTGATGCGTTTGCCCGTACGGTCCGAAAGCATCTCCGCCAGCAGTTCGTGGTCTGGAAACTCAACCGGCACCAGCACAGTGCGCGGAACGTAGGCCCGATCCAGATAGAGCTGCTTGAGCAGCGTCTCGAAGAAAGCTGCCGGCTTGAACGTGAGTTCGGAGCCTGGCGTTGTAACCTCTTCTGCATCCTCTTCGAGAACAGGCAGGGCCAACAGGTCTTCCCAGAAGAGGTCTCTCCGGTCCACGATCTTGCCGCCGCGCATGTGGAAGATGTTGACGGCCAGCATCTCATTCTCATAGTGGTATCCGAAGACGTCGGCATCTTCGTCGTCGGTGGTGTCCACGCGCTGCTTCTCCTGAATCTCGTGGACGGTGCTGATCTGGTCACGCAGACGTGCGGCTAGCTCGTACTGCTCCTCTTCGGCTGCCTTCTGCATCCGTTCGGTGAGTTGCTGCTCCAGCTCTCCGGCCTTGCCGCCGAGAAAGAGTTGCACATCGCGGACGGCCTGCTTGTACGCCTCAGGAGTGACGAGGTCTTCCACGCAGGGGCCGAGGCACCGCTTGATGTAGTACTGGAGACACGCGCGAGGATGATAGCGCGATAGATCGACCTTGCAGCTCGGAATCTGAAAGCTGCGGTGGATCAGCTCCACCAGCCGGTACGCGAGACTGGCCGGAAAGTACGGGCCGAAGTAAGCGCTGCCGTCCTTCTTCAGCTTCCGGGTGACGAAGACCTTCGGGAAGCGGTCGGTCATGGTCAGCTTTATGTAGGGATAAGTTTTGTCGTCCCGGAGCAGGACATTGAAGCGCGGCTGGTTCTGCTTGATGAGGTTATTCTCAAGGGCGAGCGCCTCGCGTTCGTTGCCTACCGTGATGTACTCGACATCGACGGCCTCGCGCATCAATGAGCCGGTCTTGGCGTTCTCCTGAGCCGCCTCAAGAAAGTAGGACCGGACCCGCGCGCGGAGGTTCTTGGCCTTGCCGACGTAGATGACCTCGCCCTTGGCGTTCTTGTAGAGGTAGCAGCCGGGAGAGGAGGGAAGCGTCCGGATTTTTTCTCTGAGGTCCATGCGGCGTCTTCAGTCTAAACCGTTACGAGCGGAACACTTTTTACTATTACGAACGGCTCCACCGGGTGCGTAGATTTGACGCAACATAGGATAAAAATTGCCCATTTTCCGCCCGATGCGGGGGACGGATTTTCAGCCCGGCGGCTCCTATGCCCTTGATCGCATGGGATTTATTGCCTGGCCCACTTTGGCACATCAAATGCATCATGAAACACGGTTCTAGCTGTAACCATCTGAGAATCACAAGATAACGCCAAAGGAGCGCCCCAATGAAGTCCAGCAAGCCCAGCATGATTTTCCGGTTTCCCGAGATGAAGATTGGTACAGTCTGCGGAGCAATTTTTACCAGTGCGCTGGTGATCGCCGTGACGGCGGGCTGTTCCAGCAAAAACTATGTACGCTCCCAGACCGCGCCGCTGATTCAGCAGGCGAACGATCTGGACGCCAAGACAGCGACCGATCACCGCAACATCGTCGACACCGACGAGCGCTCCCAGCGTGGCATTGCCAAGGCCCAGGGCGCAGCCGATGCCGCCGATCAGCACGCTCAGGCCGCGGGACAGTCGGCGGATGCGGCCAGCCAGTCGGCGCAGGAAGCTGTTAACCGGGTCGATACGCTGACCGGAGTGGTTGCCAATCTGGATAACTATAAAACCGTCTCCGAC
>WQYS01000275.1 GCA_009781125.1 Acidobacteriaceae bacterium
CGTCCAGCGTGGAGAGAACCAGTGGCGGCATCGCTCTGCGCATGTCTGCAGGTATCATGGCGCTTCTTCCTATCCCGCGCGCCCCCAGAAACATCCACACCGCCAGCATGGCAGCAACAGCCGCAAAGCCATACGTCACAACTCGCACGCGCAGATTCATGGCAATCTACCTGGCTGGATGTTCCGGAGGTTCTGGATGCTCTACGAGATCCGGAGCCGCCGCATCCGCCGACGAAGAACGCTCTCGTTTCCTGGCGACGGAACTCTTCGACTCCTCGGCGCTGTTCTTTCTCAGGTCTTCGCTCAGAAGGATCGCTTCGGCGATCTCGCGCATGGTCTTGCGGCGCTGGCGGCTCTCCTGCTGCATGGCGCGATAGGCGGCTTCCTCGTCCAGGCCGAGGTCGCGCTGCAGAATGCCCTTGGCGCGCTCGATATGCTTGCGCGCGTCCAGACGGTCGGAGAGCTGCATGTTCTCCGTCTCCAGCCGGGCGCGCTCGATCTCGGCTCCGACCAGGTAGCCGATCATCGTCAGCAGCCTCACCTCGTGAGCGGTGTGGTGATAGGGGTGCCGGTGTTGCAGATTGATGACTCCGACCAGCTTGCCGCGGCAAAGAATCGGCACCGAAAGGAAAGCCTCGAAGGTATCCTCGGGCAGGTCGGGAAAGCGCTTGAAACGCGGGTCTTCGAGCGCCTTCTCGGCGATCGCTACCGGCTCGCGGTGCCATCCGACCCATCCTGTAATGCCCTGCCCCAGCCAGATGCCCAGGTTGTCGATCACGTCGGAGTGCGGGTTCTTGGAGGCGCGCAGCACCAGTTTGTCGTTCTCCAGAACGTAGATGAAGCACGAGTCGCAACTGACGACCGAGGTGGCGAAATCGACGATGCTGTTCAGCACCGCGTGCAGAGGATCGGCGGAGGCAATTCGCCTGCCGATCTCGTGCAGAAAATCAACGCCGCCAAGACTGGCCTCTGGCATCATCCCTCCCTTTCCGAACTCTACGGGTGCCCCATCCTGAGCGAAGCGAAGGGTGGGAAAGTAAGACGCTCAACCCGCCACTGTTTCGTGCGGAAACATGGCTGGCCGAGCTTTATACCTTCCCACCCTTGCGCGATAAAACTGCGCAAGGATGGGGCACCCGGTCGTTTGTGGCCAATACACAGTCCACCTGAAACCACTACTTACGCTCATCTTAACACTCCATGTTGACGGACTCGGCCAAATCACTTACAAACAATACTGCTTCGCTATCTAAACTTTTCGCTATCGACAATGCATAGCCCTATCCTCAGCCTGGCAAATATCCTTGCAGCTTTTCTGATGCTTCTGCCGTTTCTGGCGATGATCTTCTTTCCGGACGCCTTCGACAGATGGGTCCGCCGGTTTTCGCAAGCAGCGCGTATTCTTTGCCCTGCCACACTATCGCTCGCCTACATTCTCGTCGCCGTCTCTGCTGGAAATTTTCAGTGGAGTTGGCTGGCCTTGTATCTTCTGCTTCCGGCCGCCGTCTCGTCTCTGCTGTGGCAGGCCCGGCGCGCCGACCCCGAGCAGCGCGGCAACTGGCGTGACTTCTGCGTCCTCGCCCTGCTGGGGCTGGCCGTCGATCTGCGCTGGTTCGAGTCCGCATGGCCGCCGCATCTTGCCGTCTTCAATAAATTTCTGCTGCTGAACACGGGACTCTACGGTTTTCTCACCATTCGGCAACTCAACGGAGCTGATCTCAACCTTCGACTGCGGCGGCAGGACTTCCGCATCGGACTGCGCGAGTTCGCCTTCTATGCTCCGGTAGCCATCGCGCTGGGTCTATGGCTTGGATTCCTGCACATCCACACCAGCCTGCCTCCGCTGTGGCGCATCGCGGCCGCACCATTTTTCACGTTTTTCTTTATTGCGATTCCCGAGGAGGTCTTCTTTCGCGGATGGCTCCAGAACCTGCTCGAACGCCGCCTGGGACGCACTTCCTCGCTGCTTGTGACCGCGCTTCTCTTCGGACTGTCGCACTTCAACAAGCGCACTGCTCACTTCAACTGGAGATACGTTCTGCTGGCCGCGCTGGCCGGCATCGCCTACGGACGCGCCTGGCGCGCCCAGCGCCGCGTCGCCGCCTCGGCCATCACGCATACGGTGGTGGATACGTTGTGGTCACTCGCCCTGCGGTAGCGTCGAAAGCTCGCGCGACGCCCGCGAAGGATAGGTCAGATATCCGCGCCCCACGCGCATACTGTGAATCGTGGTTGCAGGCACAGTAGTGGCGAGGCTCCACCCCAGAATGGCATGCACGACCGCAATGGTATAGATGTTCCGGTAACGCAAAAACAGCAGGCAGGACGCCACTCCCCAGGCCAGCGTGAGCGGCATAAGAATCGGATTGGGCAAGTGTGCAAGCGCAAAGAGCACCGCCGTCAGCGCCACTGCCACCGCCTTGCCCGGAACGAGACGCAGCAGACGCAGCAGCACGAAATCCTGCAACAGAAACTGCTGGAAGAATGCCCACACGAAGTACCCCCAGAAAGACCGTAGAAATCTTCCCGCGCCAAGGGGCGGATGATAGATTCCGGCCACGATACTCATGGCAATCGCAATTGCGGCAGCGCCCAGCGCGGCCCAGACGAGCCAGAGCGAGCAGCGAATGCCGCCGACGCGAAACCCCATCTTGCGCCAGCCCTCGAAGGAGAGGCCCGTCGCCACGAGAATCCATGCCACCGCGACCCAGTAGAAACGATGCTGCCATGGCCTGCTGCTCCAGATCACCAGCACGATCAGGCCGTACCCGACAAAAAGTTCGAGCGCATCCCTCCAGGCACGTCTCCGCCATATCCATCCTGCGGATGCAACAGTAACGTCTGCACGGTCCAGTTCAGCTTGCATAGGCAGTCTCTCCGTCTAAACAGCCGGTGGCATCGTGTATTGGAGTTTGATTTTTAAACTGGATGCCTGCTTACCCGTGGCCTCCTGCTTTGTGTTTTGATGCAACCGGAACTGGTTCTGAAAACCAATCCAGCGAATCTGCCGAAAAATCCGCACAGAAAAGATAGGATGGAAAGCGTTGAAGATTTGTCAGGAGCTTCCATGGCAGAGATTGGTGTAGCGGTCATCGGCTTCGGTCTGGCGGGACGTGTCTTTCATTGCCCATTCATCAGCGCGGTTCCCGGACTTGCGCTGCGCGCGATCGTGCAGCGGCGCGGGGACGAGGCGGCAAAGGCCTATCCGGGCGTCCGTATTCTGCGCAGCGTGGACGAAGCTATGGCTGCTGAGGATGTGCAACTCATCGTTGTCGCTACTCCCAACGAGACCCACTTCGCGCTGGCGAAACAGGCTCTGCTTGCGGGCAAGCATGCCGTCCTCGACAAGCCATTTACAGCAACCAGTGCTGAAGCTAAAGAACTCGCCGCGATCGCAAGCGAACGCCGTCTGACGCTGGCTCCATTCCACAACCGGCGCTGGGACGGAGACTTCCTTACCGTACGCAGAGTTCTTGCCTCTGGCGAGCTTGGCCGTCTCGTCAACTACGAGTCGCACTTCGACCGCTTCCGCCCGCTGCCGCGCGAGGCTACGTGGAAGGAGTCCTCCAGCAGCGCCCACGGAATGCTCATGGACCTTGGCCCTCACCTCGTCGATCAGGCGCTGGTTCTCTTCGGCGCGCCTCTGCAGATTACTGCGAGCGTGCGGCGTGATCGCGATACAACAGACATCGAAGACGCCTTCGCTATCACTCTGCACTACCCCGGCCTGCTCGCGCACCTGAGAGCCACCCTGCTCGCCGCCGAGCCTGCTCCGCGGTTCCTGCTGCATGGAACCCGGGGCAGCTTCCGCAAGTACGGCGTCGATCCGCAGGAGCCTGCGCTGCTCCAGGGGGCCAGCGTGCCTCCCATGGGCGACGCGCGCACATGGCTGGGTGAAGAGCCTTCGCATTGGGGAACTCTTACCACCGCTCCCAACCCTGCCGATCCGGCTCAGCTTATCCGCACGCCCGTCCGCACCGAACCGGGTGACTACCGCAGCTACTACGCCAACGTCCGCGACGCGATCAACCAGAAAGCAGCCCTGGCAGTCACGCCCGAAGATGGCTATCGCGTCATCCGCCTGCTGGAGCTGGCGCGTGAGAGCAGCCAGCAAGGACGTACCATGCAAGTTGCTTTCTGACGCCTGTGGCGCTGGCAACGGACAGATGCTAGGCTAGAGTGGATGCGCCCGTAGCTCAGCTGGATAGAGCGGCAGCCTCCGAAGCTGTAGGCCAGAAGTTCGAATCTTCTCGGGCGCACCAGATTCAGTTTTCCACCTAGCACGCCCTCTAACTGGTTGAAAAGACA
>WQYS01000276.1 GCA_009781125.1 Acidobacteriaceae bacterium
ACACGCACGGGGCCAGAACCCCATGGCCCAGCCAGGTGCACTGCGCGAATTCGCGCTCGGACGTGCCCGCATCGTCTCCAACAACAGCGCGCAAGTTCGTGTACAACGGCGATTCCAGCCGATTAGACCATATTGATTGGCTGTGAGAATTACTGCTTAGCCAAGCCATTCCCTCGCGTCAGTGATGGTAGGAAATAAGCAATAAGCATAATAAAGAAAGTCAATTTAATCATATGCTTTCCTTTCAAAAGAGCATGAACTTCGTTCGTGTTCTGGTGGTTGATCGAATATCAAAAGGACTTTCTCTCGAGGCACGATCGTTCAAACTCCTCCGGAATCTAAGTACATTCGTGTCATGTCCAGCTTGGTCAAACACCGCAAGCCGTGGCCGCTCTAACCTGCGCTGGCGTTCGAGAAGCGTGGCTTGATAGCATGGACAAGCATCTATAGCGATCAGCAGAATTGACCCACCTCGGATTCAGATGAGTTGATCAGTTAGCCTGCTACAGGGCAAACGGCAGGTTTACTCGATCTTCTGGAATGTCTTTGGGCTTATTGGAAAACTGAGGGGGATCCTTTGTCCACCCTCCGGGTCACCGGAGTGACCCAGAGAGTAGAACAAAGGGTGTGTGTAAGTCTTCGCTGTCCATCGTAAGCCAATCCCTGGGTTTTTGATAGTCAAAATCCAGGAAGATTTCCAGTTCGGTCCAGACTGGTACCGTCGTAGCCCAGTCGGGGAACTGGTGGCGCAGTACTACGTCGTCTTACGCGGCTTGCTACGACAGAAGACGCAGCTGCGATCCTGTCTCTGCCGTTGCCGGCATTGCCGGATTTTCTTTCTGACTCATCCGCGAAATGCGGGGCGGCGCGATCTGGCTTGTCCTTTCGGATGCCGGCAAGCTCATTGTCGACAGAACTCTACGCGGCGCAGCGTGGAGTACTACCGTAGCCGAGAGGGAAAGCTCAAGAAACATCTTCACAACCAGCGCCGTGGCTCGCGGCCGTCGTCTTCCCGAAGCGAGCAAGCCGGGTCGGGAAAATCCGGCGACAGTTTTGACTCCGGCATCGTGCGCTACGTGCAAATGGTGACCAGCCTGATCGAAGGACGACGGGTGAGCGAGACAGAGATTGTGCGCATGCTGGTGCGCGCCGTGAGACAACACAGCATGGCGCGCCGTCGCCGTCGAGATTACATTCTGAGTTGCTGGAAACAGAGTCTGGAAAGTCCCTGAACGAAGCCGCATGGCACAAGAAATCGAGCTGGCAGAGTTGGATGTGCGCTATGAAGGCCATCGGATGAAGAATCCGGCAGTGGAAAATCGCCTGCTGGTTTCGATCCGAGAGCGCGGAATCGAACAGGCTTTGGAGGGAACGACGTGCGGGGAGAGCAAAATTTTACTCAATGGTTTCAAGCGTCGTCGTTGCGCGCTGCGCCTGGGCCTGCACTCTGTGCCTTACGTCTCCTTAGCTGAAGACGAAGCCGGTGGCATCCTTCACCTGCTGCGCGTGTCCAATCAGGCGACGCTCGGTCTGCTGGAGCAGGCGCGCTTCATCGACCAGCTGCGTCGACTGGAGAACATGAGCGTGGCCGATATCGCCGAACAGTTATCGCGCAGCAAATCCTGGGTCAGCATGCGGCTCGGTCTACTGGAAGAGATGACTCCGCGTGTGCAAGAGGAGATCTTCGCCGGCCGCTTCCCCGTGTACTCCTATATGTACACCCTGCGGTCGTTCATGCGCCTGAACCGGGCGGACAAGCAAGAGGTGGAAGAGTTCGTGCTGGCGGTCAGCGGGCAAAAGCTGAGCGTGCGCGAGATGGAACAGTTGGCGCACGGCTACTTTCGCGGGCCACAGTCCATGCGGGAGATGATTCAGAACGGGCATGCAGACGAAGTTCTGGCCTGGATGAAGCAGGTACCGCAGCATGCGGAAGGTTGCAGTGAGCGGGAACGGATTCTGCTTCGCGACCTAGAACTGGTGGAGAAATACATGCGGCGGGTGATGGGCAAAAGTCTGGATCCACAGCTGAAGTCGCCGGCCTTTTGCGCCCAGGCCCATCTGCTGACCGCGGGGATTGTCAGCCGCCAGCGCGCCTTTTTCGACAGTGTGAGGCAACTCCATGATCGCAGCGGACAAGCGCAAAGCGGTGTACCTGCTCCACCAGGATGGAATGAGTCTGCGCGAGATTGTTCGTCGCCTGCACCTCAGTCGTAATACCGTGCGCAGCATCCTGAAGCAAAAGGGCGAGATGCCGCTCGGTCCACGGCAGGACAAGATCCGCATCGAGGAAGACTTACTGCGGCGGCTCTACGCGGACTGCAATGGATGGATAGAGCGTATGCACGAGAAGCTGGTGGAAGAAGAAGGCTTGGAAGTTTCCTACTCCACAGTCCTGCGTCGTGTGCACGAGCTCGGCCTGGGCCAGGGGCGCGAGCAGCAACGTTGTGGCCGCGTGCCCGATATAGCCGGCGGCGAAATGCAACATGACACCAGCCCCTACCAGGTTGAGCTGGGCACCACCACGACGGGGTTGATCGCCAGCATGATCTACCTGCGCTACTCCAAGCGCCGCTATCTGCGCTTCTATCGCCGCTTCAACCGCTTCCGGATGAAGTGCTTTTTACATGAAGCTCTCAGGTTCTGGGGCTATGCCGCCAAGATCTGCATCATCGACAACACCAATCTAGCTCGGCTGCGGGGAAGCGGAGCCAACGCGGTGATGGTGCCGGAGATGGCGGACTTCGCCCGCGAGCACGGGTTTCAGTTTGTGTGCCATGAGAAGGGCCATGCCAACCGCAAGGCGGGGGAGGAGCGGAGCTTCTGGACAACGGAGACGAACTTTTTTCCCGGACGCAGTTTTGCCAGTCTGGAAGATCTCAATCGCCAGGCCTTGGAGTGGGCCACGGTGCGCATGGAGCTTCGCCCCCAGGGGTCCAGTCGAATCATCCCTGCCGAAGCTTTCGCGAAGGAGCGGCCACTGTTGGTGCCCATACCCGCTCATCTGCCCGCACCCTATGTGTGTTTGGAGCGGGGCATCGACCAGTACGGGTATGTCGCCTTGGGGGAAAACTACTACTGGGTTCCGGGAAAGGAGCGGGGCGACGTCAATGTCTTCCTGTACAGCGATCACTTAAAGATCTACCAAAAGCGAGAATGTCTCGTTGAATATGCATTACCCGCCGACGGAGTGCGCAAGGAACGCATCAGTCCACCCGGTCTACCAGCGCCACCCCATCAACCCAACAATCGCAAGCGTCCGACCGAAGGGGAAGAGAAACGGTTGCGGGCGCTCGCGCCCGCGGTGAATGAGTTCCTGGACTGCGCTCTGGCTACGCGATCCGGAGTGGCACGGCATCACTTTGTGCGCGAGTTGTTTGCCTTATGGCAGCACATGACCGGCGCCCTGTTTCTCGAGACCCTCGAGCGCGCACTACGCTATCGCATTACCGACATCGGGACCTTGCAGCGCATCGCGCGCCTTTCCGCGCAGCAGGGCCAGATGGATCTTCAGTTTAGCGTCGAGGTCGATGATAGCTTTTGCGAGCGCGAGGCCTACGCCGAAGGACGTCTGAGTGAGGCTCCCGACTTATCCGTTTACGACCAGATGTTCGAGGACGATAAGGAAGAGGATCCCCATGGATGAACAGTTCGCCAACACGCTGAAATATCTGCGCCTCTGGGGTGTACTGGCGCACTGGGAGGAGTATGTCGCTTTGGCCGAGCAACCGGATTTTTCGCCCATCCGCATGCTGCGCCATGTGCTGGAGGAAGAATCCAGGCTCCATGCCGAAAACTCTCGTCGCTTACGCCTGCAACGAGCCAAGATTCCAGACCTGTGGCGGATGGAGACTTTCCCCTTCGAGCAGCAACCCAACCTGAATAAGAAACGCCAGCTCACGCTCTACGACGCCTTTGATTACATGGACAAACATCAGAACTTTTGCTGGATCGGTCCGACGGGCACGGGAAAAACGGGGTTGGCGACCGCTTTCCTTATCCAGGCCATTGAACGAGGCTACAGCGGACGTTACGTTCTGTTTCCCGACCTGATCAACGAGCTGTTTCGCTCGGTTGCCGATCATTCCGAAGCACAAGTGCTGGGCCGTTACCTGGCCTACGATCCGTTGCTGGTCGACGAGATCGGGTACGTCGAGACGGAACCGACGCAGGTCGGTCTGTTCTTCACGCTGATGCATAAACGGCACCGCCGGAAATGCACGCTGATCACGTCCAATTTAGGCTTCGCCGAATGGGGTTCGTTTCTCAAAAATCCGCACCTGACAGCAGCTCTGATTGACCGACT
>WQYS01000277.1 GCA_009781125.1 Acidobacteriaceae bacterium
AAGAAATAAATCCTGACCGGAGCGTTTTCGTCGATGGGGATCGCGCGTCCGACGGAATAGTCGATGGGGCCGGAGTCGCTGTAGAAGACCGCCCGGCTGCTCCCGTGGCCGTTGCGGGCATAATTGCCGGTCTCGATGGTCGAGGGCGGAGCGTCGGCAAAGTTGCCGTTCACCTCGCGGTAGCTGTGATCCATCGGACCGACGAAGCCGCGCTGGGCCTTCTGCTGCTTGCCGCCCTTGCCGCGCCTGTGGGTGGTGTTGCCGGGCTGGTGCGTGTCGGAGCCGCGATAGCCGGACTCGGCCCCACTGCCGCCAGCGTGCTGTCCACGGCGGAACTTCTTCTTCCAGCGCTTGCCGCCAGGGCCTTGCTGTTGCTGCTGCGCTCCACCATAGTTCGGCTGTCCGCCTGAAGGCTGAGGCGCTTGCGAGGCCTGTATCTGCACTTCTGGCTGGTTCTCAAAGCCTAGCTGTCCGCTGGACGCATCGATTCCCTTGCTTCTGCGCTTGCGCCTGCGCCGCCGGCTGCTCTTGGACTGTCCCATGCCGTTGGGACCAGACTGGCCGTTCGTAGCGGCATCGTTATCCTGCTGCGCAGTCTCTCCCATGGAATCCTGGCAGGATTGCACCTCGGGAACATTCTGTTCTGAAGTCATGCTTCCACATCCTATTGCTCTAAACGCTATGGAGCGTTTCGTTCCCGTGTCTTTCGGCCCGCGTCCTCTTCAAGATGAGCGGATACAGGCGAAGAGCGGCCGATCTTCCGGCGCCGGGGGAAACGGTATGAGTTGTACTCTGTCGGACTTTCTTGTCTACCTTATCTGCAACTACCGCCACGCCATTGCCACCAGGCGCAGCCAACCGAACGAATGTAAACCAGTCATTCGAATCGTGCGATGCTTTGTGCAGCCGGAGACGCCTTAGAACTGGCGCTTACGTCACCCTCAATGCTGATCTGCTGTCCGGCGTGTCCTATGAACTGCGGCCTGTGCTGCCTGAGCATCCCGATCTCCCACAAGAGGAGCGCTAGTCACCCGGCAACATCCGGCCAGCCACAAAGCCAAATCAAGAGTACACGCAAGCACTCTGTTTTGCAATCACATTCTTGGTTCTTCACGGACACGGAGCCAAGTCAATCATCCAATCATCGTTCGAGGCTGGAGATTGTTGAGCGGCTTGGTTCTATTTGCAACAAAGCCGCTTCTCTCAGAAGCGGCTCGCTGTGCATACCTGATGGCCAGTCACTGGCCTCCCGAAAAAACTGTTCCCAGAGGGAAGCGCCCGGTTCCGGCCCGTACCTCTTATCGGGTACGCTATACGGCAGGGCGGCACAGCCTTACGTCTGGCAATAAAGCAATCGGAATGCCAAACGGAAGTTACGTGTTTCCAGCAACTTCAGAGGATGCTCGCGACAGACGCGCCAGAAAACAGAATAATGCCAAGTCTAATCTACAGATTTTGGAAGAATGCCGGTTTGACCATCTTTTTGCATACTCCTATAATCAATATGATCCGGAAGCCTTCTCGCCCTGCCGATGCCAGTGTAGGATATGAGGATAGTCGCGTGACGCGGGAAACCTTTAGGAGCACGCTTCCGCACGTCCGCGTTGGCGGCGTGTCTACCGTAGCATCGATGAAACATTACTGTTGGGAAAACCCCCGAAGGAGTAACAGACACCTCATGAATCGCAATGTTGCATTTGCCTCCGCGCTGGCGGCGGTACTGACGGCGGCCACAGCAGTGGCGCAAACCACATCTGCTCCGGCGCCCGCCCCGGCCCCGGCAGAAACGGCTCCGGCAGCCCAGGCTCCGGTTCCCCCACAGGCTATTCCAGCCAAGATCGCCATCATCGAGTACGAACAGGTTACCGCCGCCACCAACGAAGGCCAGCGCGCGCTTCAGGACATTCAGAAGAAGTACGAGCCGAAGAAGACTGCTCTTGAAACTATGTCCAAGGAGATCGACTCTCTGCAGAAGCAGCTTCAGGCCTCTGGCTCCACCCTCTCCGACGACGAGCGCAGCAAGCGCATGCGCGATATCGACACCAAGCAGAAGCAGCTCCAGCGCGACAGTGAGGACGCGAACAATGCGTTTCAGGCCGACATGCAGGACGCTCTCAGCAAGATCGCGCAGAAGCTCGGTCCCGTGGTCATCAAGTATGTGCAGCAGAACGGCTTCACCATGCTTCTCGACTATAGCGGCCAGCAGGGCGGTCTGTCCGTCATGTGGGCTCCGGGAGCCGATATCTCGCAGGCTGTCGTAGATGCTTATAACGCCGCCTCGGGCGTCGCCGCTCCGGTGCCGTCAGCGCCTTCAGCCGCGCAACCGGCGCATCCTGCGACTGCGCCTAAAAAGTAGTAGCTGAAACCCGTCTCGTAGCCTTCTGCTCACGGCCGGAGGCTACGAAACGTCTTTAAGGAGCAAGTCCAGATCTCTATGTATCGTGCCTATCTTCTTCTCCTTGCCCTCGGCCTGGGTCTCTCTGCCACAGGCGCTGCGCAGACCGCGCCTCCGCCACAGGCTGTTCCCGCCAAGATCGCGCTCATCTCGCTGGAGAACGCCGTCTTCGGCACCAATGAGGGTCAGCGCGCCGTCGAGGACCTTATGGCAAAGTATGCGCCCAGGAAGGCCCTGATCGACGCCGCGGCTGCGGAGCTGGATTCGCTCAAGCAGCAGTTGCAGAACGCGCCCGCAACGCTTTCCGATGCCGAGCGGAACAACCGGATGAAGGCCATCGACACGAAAGAGAAACAGCTTAACCGTGACACTGAAGATGCGCTGAGCGGGTACAACAGCGAGCTGGAGGAGATTTATAACAGGTTGGCGCAGAAGCTCGCCGTCACGCTGAAGAACTACATCGTGCAGAACGGTTACACCATAGTGCTCGATGTCAACAAGGACACGAACAGCGTGCTGATGGTCAATCCGGCGAACAACCTTGACATCACCGATGCCATCATTAAGGCCTACAACGCATCCTCGGGCATAGCGGCCCCGGCGTCAGCTCCACCGGCTGCGGCTACGGCACTAGCGCCTCCGGCTGCGGCGGCAACACCCCAGCATGGCGCGGCTCCGGCTCCGCTGCCGACAGCGCCATCGACTCTTACAAACGAGCATTACGGCTCTTACGTTCCTCTCACGCAACCAGCCCAGCCTGCGGCCCAGAAATAACCGGCTGAAGCAATCCGCGAAGAGGCCCCTGCCACAAGGGGCCTTTTCCGTTTATGATCGTTTTTGTTTCTCTCATAAGATTGAAAGCGCTGGAGGAGGCTTCATGGCAGTAAACAGGATTGCGTACTTTGAACTTCCATCAACCGATGTATCCGCGCTGAAGACGTTTTATGGCAAGCTCTTTGGCTGGACGTTTCAGGACTGGGGAGCCGACTATGCCGCCGTAGAGGACGGAGGAATCAACGGCGGTTTCAACGCCGATCCGGCCAGCAAGACCGGAGCGCCCATGGTCCTGATCGAGACCTCCGATATTGAAACAGCGCACAAGAGGGTACAGGAAGCAGGCGGAACCATCACCATGCCGATCTTCGCCTATCCGGGAGGACGGCGTTTCCACTTCCGCGATCCGAGCGGAAACGAACTGGCGGTATTCCAGTCTGGAGCATAGCGGACGTTTACTCTTCGCCCACTTTCAGCACGGCGAGGAAGGCTTCCTGCGGAATATCGACCTTGCCGATGCGCTTCATGCGCTTCTTGCCTTCCTTCTGCTTCTCCAGCAGCTTGCGCTTGCGGGTGATGTCGCCGCCGTAGCACTTGGCGAGCACGTTCTTGCGGATGGCCGCCACCGTCTCTCTGGCGATGATCTTCGATCCGATCGCGGCCTGGATGGCCACCTCGAACATCTGGCGCGGAATCAGCTCGCGCATCTTGTGCACCAGCGCCTTGCCGCGCTCGTACGCGAAGTCGCGGTGCACGATGATGGAGAGCGCGTCGACCGGATCGCCCGAGACCAGAATGTCCATCTTCACCATGGGCGAGACCCACGTCCCGGCCAGGTGATAGTCGAGCGAGGCGTACCCGCGCGAGACCGTCTTCAGCCGGTCGTAGAAGTCGAGCACGATCTCGTTCAGAGGCAGCTCGTAGGTCAGCATGACGCGCGTCTCCGAGACGTACTCGAAGTTCTGCTGGCGTCCGCGCTTCTCCTCGACCAGCTTGAGAATACCGCCAACGTACTCTTCGTTGGTGAGAATCTTGGCCGTGATGACCGGCTCTTCGATCTGCTCGATCTCGCTCGGGTCGGGCCAGCGCGAGGGGT
>WQYS01000278.1 GCA_009781125.1 Acidobacteriaceae bacterium
GTAGTGTCGTCAAATTCGCACCAGCACTTCCGCTTCGACAAGAAGCTGTTCGAGTTTCTGCCGCAGCGCGTCCGATGCAGGAACCATTGGCAATCGGAGCACATCCTTACACCGGTTCAGCATCGACAGCACGGCCTTAATCGGGGCTGGACTCGGTTCGCGGAACAACGCCTGTATCAGTGCAAAGAACCGGCGATTCACACGCCGCGCCGTAGTCCAGTCGTTCGCAAGAGCAGAGCTCACCATCTGTGAAATCTCGGCGGGAAACGCATTCGATGCAACAGACACCAGTCCCGCGCCGCCGAGCGCCAGCACGGGCAACGCCAGGCTGTCGTCTCCGGCAAACACCTTGAAGCCCTTCGGAGCCGTTGTTATCAGTTCAGTAATCTGCGCCAGATTGCCGCTCGATTCCTTGATGCCGATGACGTTCGGCAACTCCGCCAGCCGCAACGCCGTTGCCGGTTCCAGATTCGCGCACGTACGGCCAGGAATGTTGTACAGAATCACAGGCAGTTCAACCGCTTCGGCGATGGCCTTGAAGTGTTGATACTGCCCCTCCTGTCCAGGTTTGTTGTAGTACGGATTCGCCGTAACAATTCCGTCAAGCCCACGTACCTGAGCGAGTCTCTTGGCCCTGGCCACGGCTTCCGCAGTCGAGTTATGCGTGCATCCGGCAACCACCGGGACACGGCCGTGCGCCGCGTCAATGGTAATCTCAACCACGCGCAGCCACTCTGACTCACTTAACGTGACAGCTTCGCCTGTAGTCCCGCAGGGAAAAAGGAAATCGACTCCGCTCTCAATCTGCCAGTTCACCAGCGACCGAAGCGCGGCCTCATCAAGGCCGCCATCTCTCCGGAAGGGAGTCACCAGCGCCGTACCGCATCCCGTGAAATCCATCTGCATTTACCTCTGATCCTAAACCCACGCGCCCCGGCGCAGAAGCGGCTCGCAACTGCCGTCGGCGGTGATGCCATCCACATCCATCTCTGCATTGCCGATCATCCAGTCTACATGGATCAGGCTGGAGTTAGCTCCGCGCTTGGCCAGCTCTTCTTCGTTCATCTTCTCGCCGTCGATGATGCACGTCGAGTAGGCCTGCCCCAGTGCGATATGATTGGCGGCGTTCTCATCAAACAGCGTGTTCCAGAAAAGAATCCCGCTCTGCGCAATCGGCGAGGCATGAGGAACCAGCGCCACCTCTCCCAGCCTGCGCGCGCCGTCGTCGGTCGAGATCAACTGGTTCAGCACATCTTCGCCCGCCGTGGCCGAGGCTTCGACGATCCTGCCCGCTTCGAATTGCACTGCGATGTTCTCAATCAGAGTGCCCTGATGCGAGAGCGGCTTCGAAGCGCGCACCGTGCCCTCGACGCGGTCTTTATGCGGAGTCGTGAAGCACTCCTCGGTGGGAATGTTCGGCTGGCAGTAGACTCCGTTGCCGGCCATGGTCCCGCCGCCTGCCCATAGATGATCGTCCGCGAGGCCAACCGTCAGGTCCGTGCCGTCAGACTTGAAATGCAGCGCGGCAAAGCGCCTTTCGTTCAGCATATCGACGCGCTGCTTCAGACGCTCTCCATGCTGCCGCCACTCTTCGACAGGATCGTCCACGTTGATGCGCGATGCGGCGAAGATCGCCTCCCACAGCTTTGCTACAGCGATGTCTTCACGATCACCGGGAAACACCAGCTTTGCCCACTCCGGCGTGGCCGAGGCGACAATCGTCCAGTTGATCTCATGGCGCGTGATCAGCTCCATCGCAGGCTTTGACACCTTCGACGCCGCAACGTTCGCCCGCGAGACTTTCTTTGGGTCTTGTTCTGCCAGCAGCGCGGGATTCGCTCCCGCGATCGCCAGCCTTGCGGCTCCGCTCCTGAAGCCGTTGGCAATGCCATCACTCATCCACGCGGATGCGAAGTCAAAGCTCGCGTCCGGAGCATACTTGTAGCGAGCCAGCGTGCTGGCGTCGTCCGAGTAGAGCGTCGTCACCAGAACGGCTCCGGCCTTGTACGCCTGTTCGGTGATCTTCCGCGCCAGAGGAAGCGCGTCCATCGGAGCCGTCATAATCAGTTCCTGCCCGGCGCGCAGATTCAGCCCCACGCGCACCGCCACCTCGGCCAGACGGTCCAGCTTCTCGTCGAGCGTGAGCGCCGCAAACTTCGTTGTCTTTTCCGCAACCGCAGACTTCATTGTGTCCCCTTATATCTGCGAGTAGACATCCTGAAAGTCGTAGCACCCCGTGCGCGACGCGAGCCATTCGGCGGCGCGAACCGCGCCTTCGGCAAACCCTCGCCGCGAACTGGATTCATGAGTCAGCACCAACCGGTCGGCGGCGCCCTTTGCCTCCAGAACGTGGATTCCGGCGGCGTCTCCGACGCGGTGCGCCGTGATCGGAACCTCTGCAAGCCCAGTGGCGCTTTTCACTGCGTCGGCCAGCGTGATGGCGGTTCCAGAGGGCGCGTCCAGCTTGGTAATATGATGCGTCTCTTCAATCGAGAATGCATATCCAGAGCTCTTCAGCAGCTCGCCCATCTTCTTCGCCAACTGAAACATGGTCTGCACGCCGATGGAGTAGTTGGTGCCATAGAGCAGTCCGGCATTGCGGCTGGCGGCCAGCGCCAGCATCTCGGGAAGCCGCGCGTACCAGCCGGTCGTGCCGACGACGATCTTCGCTCCAGCCCCCAACACGGCGCGCAGATTCTCCACCACGGCCTCCGGTGTCGTGAAGTCAATCACCACATCGAACCCGGCAAGGAACTCCGCGGTCAAAGCCGAAGCATGCGGGTTGTCATCAATATCGAGGCTGCGAACGCTGTGTCCGCGCTCTGTGGCAATGTCGGCAACCAGTTGGCCGGTCTTTCCCCGTCCCAGAACCAATACGCGCATCACGGAACCTTTCTCAAAACTTCTTCTTTTGAAAACCTCTTTTTTTGAAGTCGTCATCCTGAGCGAAGCGAAGGATCACTGTATTTTGCCTGCCGTGACACTGGATTTTGGTGGAAGCCACTGCCGTTCGCTAAACGTCTCTGGCGGTCGCAATAGCTTTTCGTCAAATGGCGTGATTTGGCCTGCCCCAGTCTTCGCTCAGGTCTCTCCATAAAGGGTTTGTACCTACAATTAACTCCAGTTTGCGAACGCGCAACCACCCTTTGAGTATCTTCTCTCGTCTGATGGCAGCATTGATACTGATGAACTGTTCGTAGTAAACGAGCTTGTCGATCCGGTAACGAGCTGTGTGGCTGTTTGGTTCGATCTTATGCTTGTGCTCCCATACTCGTTGCTCCAAGTTCGACGTCACACCTATGTAGAGCTTTCTGAATCCGTTGGATAGGATGTAGACGTAAGCGAACTCTTTCATGACCTTCCTCACAGATATTGCTATCTGAAGCAAAATACAGGGATCCTTCGCTTCGCTCAGGATGACGGCGTTGTTGGTGATGGCGTTGGTGGTGACGACGGCACCGACAATGGTGCTGCCGCCGCTCTCTCTTCGACGTCGAAGATCTCCGGGTCAGGATCGACAAAGAACTCCTTGTGCAGGCTGCGCACGGCCTCCTCCACGTTCTCCTCGTCGATCATGAAGCTCATGTTGATCTCGCTTGCCCCCTGCGAGATCATGCGCACGTTCACGTGGCTGATGGCGCTGAAGACCCGTCCGGCGATGCCGTTGTGCCCGCGAATGTCCTCGCCGACCATGCAGATCAGAGCCTTGTGGCCCTCCATCTTCACGTCGGCGATCTTGGACAGCTCCTCGCAGATCTCCGGCAGCCGCTGGTTCGAGTCCACGCTCAGCGAGATGCTCACCTCGCTGGTCGAAACCATATCGATCACGCACTGGTACTGGTCGAAGATGTCGAAGACCGACTTCAGGTATCCATAGGACATCAGCATGCGGCTGGCCACGATATCGATGATGGTCAGCTTCTTCTTAGCCGAAATGCTCTTAAACGGACTCTTGCAGCGCGGCGCTACGGGCGTAATCTTGGTGCCGCTGTTGGCCGGGTTACGCGAGTTCAGCACCCACACGGGAATGTTCTTCTGCATGGCCGGCAGAATGGTCGCCGGATGCAGCACCTTGGCTCCGAAGTAGGCCAGCTCCGCCGCCTCTTCGAAGCTGATCGACTTCACCCGCAGAGCGTCGCGGCAGATGCGCGGGTCCGTGGTCATGATGCCGTCCACGTCGGTCCAAATCTCGATGGCTCCGGCGTGCAATCCGCCGCCTACGAGCGCTGCCGTGAAGTCGCTGCCGCCAC
>WQYS01000279.1 GCA_009781125.1 Acidobacteriaceae bacterium
CTGGTGGCTAACACGCTCGGCGGAACCACATCGACCATCACCGGCGGCGGCGGTCCCGGAGGAACTTCGACGGCGGCGGGCGGCTTCGGCACCGGCGCTCAGGGACTCGTCATCAGCACCAACGGCGGCGGGCCTGCGCCAGTTCCCCGCGACCCTGCTCTGACAGGAAACCTTCAGTACGAGCACGCCAGCACACAGCAAAGCACAACGCTGATTACCGGAACCGACATACTGACCCAGGGCACAGGAACCTACAACTTCGGCTACCAGCAGGGTTTTCTAACCGGAGGCACGCTCAACGTCACCTTCAACAACACGCGCGTGACGACCAACAGCCTGCGATCGAACTTCAGTCCGCAGTTGAACTCGATGTTCGAGGCGCAGTTTACGCAGCCCTTGTTGCAGGGTTTCGGCATCGGCCTGAATTCGAGGTTCATTATCCAGGCGAAGAATAATCGCCGCATTACGGACTCGGCCTTCCGGCAGCAACTGCTGTTTACGGTCAGCCAGGTGGAGAGCATCTACTGGAGCCTGGTCAGCGCCTACGAGGACGAGCAGGCCAAGGAGCGAGCGCTGGAGCAGTCCACACAACTGGCCGCCGATAATCGCAAGCAGTTGGAGATCGGCACGCTGGCGCCGCTGGACATCGTCAACTCCGATAGCGCCGTGGTTAGCGACAAGCAGGCGCTGGTGGCTTCGCAGACCAATCTTGAGTATCAGCAGCTGGTGATGAAGCAGGCCATCGCGCGCAACCTGGAAGACCCGATCCTTTCTGGCGCCCCGGTGATTCCTACGGATCGCATCAGCCTCGACCGGCTCCCCGAAGAGGACATGCAGATCGAAGACCTGGTTCACATGGCCTACGTCAACAATCCGCAGATCGAGCAGGCCATGCTGAACATGAAGAACAACGAGATCACCATCAAGGCCTTCAAGAATGGGTTGCTGCCGGTGGTCGATGCCTATGCTTCCTATGCGGGCAGCGGGCTGGGCGGCGCTCTGAATCCGAACTGTCAGGGATTCACCACCGCCGAACCGTGTACGGTCACCGCGAGCGGCTACGGAACGGTGTTGCAGAAGACGCTCGATAACTCGAATCCCGATTGGCGCGTAGGCGTGAACGTCAACATTCCGCTGCGCAACCGGATCGCTCAAGCCGATCAGGCGCGCTCGCAGATGGAGTACCGCCAGTCACAGATGCGCTTGCAACAACTCTATACCCAGGTGCGGATTCAGGTGATTAATGGGCAGTTTGCTCTGACCAACGACCGTGCGCAGGTGCAGGCCGCGCAGGCAGCGCGCGAGTATGCAGCGCAGAGTCTCGATGCAGAACAGAAGAAGTATAAGCTGGGCGCTTCGACGACGGCCCTGGTGCTGCAACAGCAAAGAAATCTGGCAGCGGCAGAGAATAACCTGATCTCGGCCACTGCCGCGTATGCGAAGGACCGCGTATCGTTAGGCCAGTTGCTCTCCAATCTGCTGGATAAGTACGGAGTCAGCATTGAAGACGCGGCGACAGGCAACGTCACTCATACGCCGGTCGTTCCGGGGCTGACGGCTCCCAGACCGCCCGAACCGCCGAAGCCGCTGAAGTAAACTCCAGCCAGAGCAAAAATCCGGGTGCCCCATTTCGTGCTTCTTCTGCGCGAATGTAGCATCACTATTATTATGGGTGACGCGCACGAAACCAGGCAGTTGAACTCGCTGGCCGAAGCCTCTTCTGCCTATCTTCGTTCGGCCATGCATCAGCCGGTCGAGTGGAACGAATGGAGCGAGGCCGCCTTCGCGCAGGCGAAGGCTGAGGACAAGCCCATTCTGCTGGACATCGGCGCCGTGTGGTGTCACTGGTGCCACGTGATGGACCGGGAGTCTTACGAAAACCCGGAGACGGCTGGCATCATCAATGAGCACTTCGTGCCTATCAAAGTGGACCGAGACGAGCGTCCCGACATAGACGCGCGCTATCAGTCGGCGGTTTCCGCAATCAGCGGGCAGGGCGGATGGCCGCTGACGGCATTTCTCACTCCTGATGGCAAGCCTTACTTTGGAGGAACGTACTTCCCTCCTGCTGACCGCTATGGCCGTCCGGGTTTTCCCCGCGTTCTGCTGACTATGGCCGAGGCGTTTCAAACGCGCCGCGACGAGGTGAACGAGTCGGCCACGAGCGTGATGGCTGCCATCGAACACAGCGAATCGTTTGCCGTGAAAGCAGAAAATCCCGGAGTCGAGCTGGTGGAGAAGATCATCGTTTCCGCGCTGAAGCAGTTTGATCCCGTGCATGGAGGATTCGGTTCGCAGCCGAAGTTTCCCCACCCGGCAGCGATTGATCTGCTACTCGATGCAGCCTCGCGAAAGGATAGTTCGCAATCGGAGCAGGCGAAGCAGGCAGCACTGGTAACACTACAGAAGATGGCTCGCGGCGGAATTTATGACCATCTTGCAGGCGGATTTCATCGCTACTCCGTAGATGAGCGCTGGCGCGTTCCGCACTTCGAGAAGATGGCCTATGACAACAGCGAGTTGCTGAAGAACTACGTCCATGCCTTTCGGGCCTCTGGAGACCCTGAATATGCAGAGGTCGCAAAAGACATTCTGCGCTGGATGAAGGAGTGGCTGAGCGACCGCGAACGGGGCAGCTTCTATGCTTCGCAGGACGCCGACTACTCTCTTGAAGATGACGGCGACTACTTCACGTGGACGCGCGAGGAAGCCGCAGCCGTGCTGTCTCCGGAAGAACTGGCCGTTGCCAGTCTCTGGTACGGCATCGGCGAGGTCGGCGACATGCACCATGATCCGGCGAAGAACGTTCTGCACATCGACCATTCGATTGAGGAGGTCGCGCAGTCGAGTGGCATTTCCGTAGACGAGGCGAACGAACGGCTGGCCTCCGCAAAGACAAAACTGCTTAAGGCCCGTCTGAAGCGGCCCACGCCTTACGTGGACAAGACCGTCTATGTGGGCTGGAACGGCATGTGCATCTCAGCGTGTCTTGAAGCAGGCCGCTTGCTGGGGTTGCCGGAGGTTCAGGCCTTCGCGCTGAAATCGCTGGATCGAATTCTGAATGAGGCATTGGACCGCGATCAGAGAGTCGCACATGTGGTGTCTTATGGGGATGCAGGCGCACCCAAAGCGTACGTGCCCGGCGTCCTCGATGACTATGTTTTTCTCGGGCACGCGGCGCTCGATGCCTGGGAGACCACTGGCGAGATAAGCTACTACACCTTTGCAAACTCAATTGCCACCGACGCGCTCATGCGGCTATACGATCACGCCGGTCAGGGTTTCTTTGATACGGAGACGGCTGTCGGCGAGCAGCAGTTGGGCGCTCTCGCGACGCGCCGAAAGCCGTTTCAGGACTCGCCGACTCCTGCGGGCAATCCTGTGGCAGCTGCTCTGCTGCTTCGCCTGGAGTCTTTGAATGGCCGCGAAGACTATGCCGCAAAGGCCAGAGAGACTTTGGAGGCCTTCGCCGGTGTGGTCGAGCACTTCGGCCTGTATGCGGCCACCTACGGACTGGCGCTGCAGAGATTGATCCGGCAGCCGGTGCAGGTCTGCGTGATCGGCAGCGACGATGCGGCGGACAATCTGGAGAAAGCAGCCCTCGCCGGTTATGCCGTCAACAAGAGCGTTATACGACTGAAACGCGCTCAGTTGGAAACACTCCCTCCCGCTCTTGCGGACACTGTGCTTCACCTGCCAAACCTGAAGGATGCGCGCAGCATTGCAGTCGTGTGTAGCGGTAAGGGCTGTCTGCCCCCTGTACAAACTGCGGAGGAGTTAGCTGATGTGTTGAATCAGGCAGGCCTTTAAACAATTTCACACTATATGTAAAGCTGTATGGATCGCCTGAAAACCCAGCGCCAACGGCGCGTACTATACCAGCCTGGGGCGAAGCCCCAGGGAAAGAGCCAATTGTTCTAAAGGGCTGAAGCATCTGTTCCCAGGGCTTCGCCCTGGGCTGGTATAGAACGCGCCTTCGGCGCTCACTCTTATATCAGTGCGCGCCCGACGGTCCTCTGCCGGGCCTGACCTTCTTGAAGCTCCAGACCACGAACAGACACACGAAGCACAGCAGCGCGGTCCAGCGGAAGATATCCACATACGCCCAACTGGATGCCTGACGCAAAAGCTGTCCGTACAGAGTAGCCGCTGCCGGGCCTCTAGCGTTGGACGGCCCAAACCATCCGCTCAGGAACCCCTGCAAGCCGTGCATGCGCTCCTGGAACTGCTGGCCCGTGCGC
>WQYS01000280.1 GCA_009781125.1 Acidobacteriaceae bacterium
AGAAGAACCTTCTTCTGGCCCTTTGCCAGCAGGTCGCGGACGGCGTCGCGAATGGTGACACTGCCTTCGCCGAGTTTGATTTGGCCGCTAAGATCGAGGATGGTGACTCCGTCTACCTGGCGGGTCTGTACTTTCATGCTCATGTTTCCTGTTCTCCTTCTAGGTCCTTGGTTGGGCGCATGTGCGGCGTTTAATAAGAGTCAGTTCCGTGCCGGGGCACAGTTTACGGAAGCGTACCTCATCCATGAGTGCTCGAATAAGGAAGATACCACGTCCGGAGCAGCGAAGTATATTCTCCGGAGCCAGCGGGTCGGGCAGGCAGGCCGGATCGAACCCCGGCCCCTGGTCCGAGATGCGGATGACCAGAGCCTCCGGAGTCATCTCAAAGGACGCGGTGATGCACTTGGCCGGGTCGTAGGCGTTGCCGTGCAGGACGGCGTTGACGGCGGCCTCGCGGATCGCCATGGCGATGTGGGGAACGGTCTCCTCATCGAATCCGGCAAGCTGGGCGCACTGCTCCGCGGCCCGCTCGATCTTGTTGACGCTCTCGAGCGTCGATGCAAGCGTGAAGCTGACGCGGCTTGTTGTGAGGTCGGCCAATGGATCTTCAGCGGTCCTTGCGCGCGGGCCGTCAGCAACGGACAGATAGCCGTGTCCTTGCCGGAGCCCTCGACGTCAAGAATCTAAAAGAATTTTACAAGAGGATTGGGGAAGAGGCGTGAACAAAGCCGCTAAACCGGCGGAAGCCCGTTCACAACGCCGACCCCGGCTGGAACCTGAAAGATGAAGTCAGATTCCTTTACGGGGACGTTCTCTTCGATGGCCGAGAAGGTGAACTCGGTGATAGAGCCGTCGATCTCCTCAATCTTCATTCGTTCGATGGCGTTTGCGGAGCTGGTCCACAGGCTAAGCTGCTTGACGCGCTGCTCTATGCCCCTGGGGACGCCTGTGATGCGGTAGCCGCCGTTTTCCGGGGTGACCGAGAGGTTGACCAGCTCTTTGTTGAGCTGCGTGTGTCCGAGCAGAAAGCGGAGCGGCGAGCGAAGATCATCGAGCTTCCGGGCCGGGATGCGCTGCGCCTGCGCATCGCCGGGCGTGTAGAACCAGGCGAAGCTCCCGTCCAGCACGAAGACCTTTCCGGCGGGATGGTCGTAGCTCCAGCGCATCTTGCCAGGCTTCTTCAGCAGAAGCGTGCCTGACTCGGTTCGATTCAGCCCCATGCCGGAGTAATGTTCCGTATAACGCGCCCGCAGCGAGGCCAGATGATTGTAGTGATCGTCGACCTTGCGCAGAACATCGCTGGTCGGATCAGCCGCGAACAGAGGCGGCGCGAAGAGTAGGGAAGCAAGCAGGAGCGCAACAGTCGGAACGGAAACCAAACCAGCTATCATTCTGAGTCTCCTTGGACCGTTGGGTTCCAGCAAAGCGGATGACAATCGACAGAATGCTTCTAGGTACGCCAAGCCTTTAGGCTTGGCACTCTCAGAATAGGCAATAAAAGAGGCTTTAGCCTCTGGGGTATGCCTTTTCCGGGTGGAAAGAGAGCATACCCCAGGGGCTAAAGCCCAGTTCTGTGGCGACGGCAGAGAAGCCAAGCCTAAAGGCTTGGCGTACCTAGAAGCCTGAATGCTCATGCAATTGCCCAGGCCCGGCCTATTGCACCTGCTGGGTGCAATTAGTACCGCCCGCCGGGTCCTGGCTGAGCATGCCGTTTTCGTCGATGCAGAAGCCCTTGTCGCCCGTCTTGCCCACGGTATTGGGCACGGCGGTGGCTTTATAGCCGTTGATCTGGTCCTGGTTGTTATTGGTCACCTTGGTGCAGTCGGAGATGTTGAAGGTGTAACCCGACTTATTGCCGCCGGCCAGATCCGGGGGAAGAAGCTGGGCTGCCTGCGCCGTGGGCGTGCCGGACTTGGGATCGCCGCCGAGGGCGGCCAGCGAACACGAGAAGCCATTGGTAGGGTAGTCCGAGCTGTACTGCAACTGCGCCTTGAAGATGGTTTGCAGCGAATTCTTGGCCGACAGCTCGTCGGTGCTCTTCTTCAGCTTGAGGCCCTGCGGCACGGCCAGCACCATCAGGATGACGATCAGAGACATAACGATGAGCAATTCGATGAGGGTGAAGCCCTCTTCCCGGTTGCGGTTCTGCGCCTTCAGATACTTGTTAGCGAACTTGGTCTTCATACGGTCCTCTTCTGTCCTCGTGATTCCCCTTGTGATTCCCTTCGTGATTCCAAGGTACTACGGAAACTTTCCCAGCGGAAACATTATCAGCAGACGAGGTCACCGCGCTCTACCCTCATCTCGCCGAGGTTGCCCAGCAGAGTCAGCGAGAGAGCCTCCGGGCGGAAGAGCCTCGCGGCCAGCGTCTGAATCGACTCTGGCGTAACGGCCTCGATCTCGCGGATGATCTCATCGACAGCGAAGAATCGACCAAAGTATATCTGCTGACGGGCAAGATTGGCCATGCGGCTGGACGAGCCTTCCAATGCGAGAATCATATTGCTCTTCATCAGGTCTTTGGCGCGCTTCAGTTCGGTTTCGCCGACTGCTTCTTCTTTAAGACGGCGCAGCTCGCCGAGAGTAAGCTCAAGCACTCGGCGGGTGTTTTCGACGGCGATTCCGGCAAAGATGCACAGCGATCCGGTGTCGCGGAAGGGCGTCACCTCGGAGAAGATGGAGTAGGCCAGACCCTGGTCTTCGCGGATGGTCTGGAACAGCCGCGAACTCATGCCTCCGCCTAACATGCAGCTGAGCAAAGACATAGCGTAGCGGTCGGGATCGTGCGCCGCGGGAGCGGGCATTCCCAGGCAGAGCTGTACCTGTTCGAGCGCCTTCTTGCGCCGCAGCGTGATGTGCGGCGTTGCCGGGGGAGCCTCGATGCGGGCAAAGCCGTGGCCGTTCGCCGGTGCCAGCGAGCGGAAGTGCTGCTCCACCTGCGCAACGAAGCTCTCGTGGTCGAGATGGCCCGCCGCCGAAAAAATAATGTTGGCAGGCGTGAACCGGCTGCCGTAGAAATCGAACAGCACCTGCTGGTTAAAGCCCGAAACCGTCTTCCGGGTGCCGAGAGTCGGTCGCCCCAGCGGAACTCCCTTCCAGAAGTTCTGGGTGAAGATCTCGCTGACCAGATAGTCGGGGTTATCGGCGTCCATCTTGATCTCTTCGAGGATGACGCCCTGCTCGCGCAGAATCTCCTCGCAGGCAAAGGTGGGGTGCAGAACCAGGTCGGCCAGAATATCCAGCCCTGGAGCGACGTTGTCGTCGAGCACCTTGATGTTGAAGCAGACCATCTCTTTGCTGGTGAAGGCGTCCAGGTTGCCGCCGATGCTGTCCACCTCGCGAGCGATCTGCTGCGCCGGGCGCGAAGTTGTTCCCTTGAAGACCATGTGTTCGATGAAATGCGAGATACCATTAATCTCAGCGGCCTCGTCGCGCGAACCGGAGGTGATCCATACGCCCATGGAGACGCTGCGCAGGTGCTCGACGCTCTCGGTCAGCACCGTGAGGCCGTTGGGGAGGATCGTTTTACGTATATTCCGAGACGCGCCTCGAGTGAGGCTCGTCTCGTTAAAGACTGTGGATAACATGCTGCTCCTTACCCTTCATTCTTTCATAGAGCGGAGGCGGGCCGCTGTTGTCCATAGAGTGCGATGATTTCCGGATAAACCTCATCTGTTTCGTGAGCGTTCTTGTATATGACAGAGAAAACACAGCAGATATTCGGCAAAGAGAATCCCCCGGCGAAGCCGCTCTTCGGCCTGTTGCCTGAGGAGCTGAGCGCGCTGGCCGAGTCCATGGGACAGAAGAAGTACAGGGCCGTTCAGATCGCCGAAGCTCTTTATCGACAGCATGTTACCGCGCTCGACGCGATCACCGTGCTTCCTCAGGCCCTGCGCGAGGAACTGAAAGCAGCCGGATATTACGTTGGACTACCGGAGATCATCCAGACGGCGCGGTCTGTCGATGGCACCGAGCGGTACCTGATCCAACTGGCCGACGGCGAGACGGTCGAGACCGTCTGGATGCCGGAAGGCGACGGCGGCGAACGCGGAGACGGTAGCGAAGCCGCCATGGAAGAGGAGGCCGCCGACGGACTCGAAGGGAACACCTCGGAGTTTAGCGCTGGTACAAATCTGGGTGCCCCATCCATGACGGTTTTATCGTCATGGGTGGGGGGGATGTCTGCGGAGAGAAGGACCCCACCCATGCGCGATGAAACTGCGCATGAGCGGGGCAC
>WQYS01000281.1 GCA_009781125.1 Acidobacteriaceae bacterium
GTGGCGATTGGTGCGGTGAATGTAGACGATCGGCTGCGGTGGCAGGCCGCCGAATCCGGTGGCGTACTTCTGGACGATCTCGGCGGCGACCTGGGTGGTCTCGTCGGTCGAATCGTCGAGCACCTGAATCTCGAAGCGGTCGCGGGGGTAGTCCAGGCGGCAGCAGGCGTCGATCAGCCGGTCGATGACGAACTGCTCGTTGTAGATGGGAAGCTGAATGGTGACAAACGGCAGCTCGCCCGCAGCAAAGCGGGCCGGAGGCTCATCCCATTTGGCGGCGTCCTTCTTGTGCCTGTAGTAGAGCCAGACCAGTTGATAGCGATGGATGCCGTAGAAGGCCAGCACCACCATGACCACAAAGTAAGGCACCAGCATGGCCGTATCGAAGGCGTTCCAGCGGTAGAGGCCCTTAAAGGTCTGGTCCATGAAATGCGCGCGGAAGTAGTGGCCGGCGCCGTGCGACGCAAACAACAAGGCGAGACAGTCCGCGAGTGAATGAGTGAAAGGGTACAGGTCGCTACTCCGCTACTCTGGTTGATAGGGTAATTCTATCGAAACCGATTCTACAGCGTAAGGCGAAGCTCTGAACAGCAAAAGCCCGCTGCCTCGCTTTGAGGGCAACGGGCTTTTGCATCAAGACTCGCTGCATGCAGGCGTTAAGCCTGCGCGCCGAGCCGTATGGGGAGGGCTGTGGCGCGCGCCGTCTGCGTGCTGCCGTGGCTACTTCTTGGACGGAGCGATGGTATCCTTCGCGACCTTGGCGACGCGGAACTTCACGACCGTCTTGGCCTTGATCTTGATGGTCTCGCCGGTCTGCGGGTTGCGGCCCAGACGAGCCTTGCGCTCCGCCTTGACGAGCTTACCGATTCCAGGAATCGTGAACTCGCCGTTCTTCTTGGTTTCCTTCACCGCGGTCTCGGCCAGCACGTCGAGAAATGCTGCGCTCTGCTTGTTGGTGAGTTCGAGCTTTTCTGCCAGATGGCGAACAAGCGCTGTCTTGGTCATTCCCTTTGCCATAGTTTGTTGCTCCTTCTTTACTTCAGTTCAAGTGTAGTTGCCATTTTGACGGTCCACTTGTCCGGCGCGATCACCGCTCTTGCAGAAACGTTGCATGCAAAATCGCCAGTGTTCATGCGGATGCGAGGACTGTACCGCATTTCACCTTCAGCTATTCGGAAGGCTTTGTCAACCAGTTTTCTGAGGTTTCCACAGGTTTTTTGCGGCAGGAGCCTATTTGGTGCTGGTTTAAGGCCCTTTTTCGCTCCAAGGCAGGGATTCGATCAGTAAACACCTGCGTTTAAAGCATATTCATTCCGCCGGTCGCGGCGGATGCTTTTTGCCCGGAGCGGCAAAACCGTTCGCATGCCCATCCTTCGTCCGTTTGTATCGTCGTTTCGAGACGATTACAAAAATCTTCATTGACGGAGGCTACACGGGATCCCTGACCCACTGGGCAAAAGAGATGTTTGGCTACGATCTGGAAGTGGTCAAGCGTAACGAGATGCACACCTTTAAGGTTCTCCCCAAACGCTGGATGTTTACATTGCAGCTACGAGCAATCGCCTGAACCGCACCAGCGGCGGTAGGTTGCCGAGTCGAGCCCGAAGCAATCCAGAATCTTGCCCACGATGTGGTTCGTCATGTCTGTGATCGTCCTGGGATTGTTATAAAAGCTCAGCACCGGCGGCAGAACGACAGTGCCAAGCTGCGCCAGCGCCAGCATGTTCGATAGATGGATGGGACTGAAGGGAACCTCGCGCGGCACCAGAACCAGCTTGCGCCGTTCTTTAATGACTACGTCGGCGGCGCGCAGCAGCAGGTTCTCGCTGTATCCGTGAGCGATTCCGGCCAGCGTTTTCATGCTGCATGGAACTACAACCATTCCCGCCGTTTTGAACGTGCCGCTCGCGATACTCGCCGCGATATCGTCGAGAGGATGACACACCGTCGCCAGGCTCTCGACTTCAGCAGGCGAGACGCCGGTTTCCAGTTCGACAGTGCGCGCGGCGTTCTCTGAGATCACCAGATGCGTCTCCCACTCGGGAAAGGCGCGCATCGCCTTGAGCAGTTCAATCGCGAGCGCCGCGCCGCTGGCTCCACTTATTCCGATAATCAGCCGCGGCGGCGATGCTGTGTTCTCTGCCATGCCGTTCACTCCCTACTCAACAATGATATATAGCGTCAGAGAACCAACATGCAGTCGCCGTAGGAGAAGAAGCGGTACCGCTCGCGGACGGCGTGGTTGTAGGCGGACAGCACAAACTCCCGCCCGGCAAAGGCGCTCACCAGCATCAGCAGCGTGGATTCGGGCAGGTGAAAGTTCGTAAGCAGGCCGCTCACGATGCGGAACCGGTGGCCGGGACGGATGAAGATGCTGGTCGCGCCCGAGTGCGGCTGGAGCCGAATCCCGGCATGAGGATCAAAGGCAGCCGGATGTGTGGCACAATGCTCCAGCGTGCGCGTCACCGTCGTTCCTGCTGCGATGATGCGGCGGCGGTCGTGCAGCGCGCGGTTGATGGCCTCGACGGTCTCCGGCGGCAGCGTGTAGTGCTCCTCGTGCAGGCGAATTTCCTCGACATTGGTGACGCGGACCGGCTGAAAGGTTCCCAGGCCGACGTGAAGAGTAAGTTTCTCTACCTGAACGCCGTGCTGCCGGAGTTCGTCAAGAATCTCCGCCGTGAAGTGCAGCCCGGCGGTAGGCGCGGCGGCGCTGCCGGAGTTGTCGGCCCTGTCCTGCATCTGGCGGGCATAGACCGTCTGGTAGCGGTCGCGGTCCGCCGCGCTGTCGCTGCGATGGATATACGGCGGCAGCGGTATGTGGCCGATGCGGTCCAGAACGGCGCGGAAATCATCCCGGTGAGCAAAACGAAGCGTGCGCTCGCCGTACTCACCCGCAGCGAGAACCTCGGCTTCGAGCAGCGGCGCGGGGTCGTCAGGCGCCGCGAAGCAGAGCCTCTCGCCAGCCTGAATCTTGCGGCTGGGACGAACCAGCGCGTTCCAGTCATCGCCCTCGATGTGTCCGGTGAGCAGAACCTCAATGCGCCCCGACGGATCAGGCGCCCCTTCCTGCGTATGCAGCGCGCGCGCGCGTGTGGCATAAAGACGCGCCGGAATTACGCGGCTGTCGTTCAAGATCAGCAGGTCGCCGGGCGTGAGCAGCGCAGGCAGGTTGCGGAAGAAATCGTCGCGATACAGGCGCTCGGCGCGGTCGAGCGCCAGCATCCGGCTCGACCCGCGCACCGGCGGCGGAGCCTGAGCGATCAACTCCTCGGGAAGTTCAAAATGAAAGTCGGCAACACGCATGGAATCTCAGGTTTCGTAATGCAATTGTAAGTAAAAACGGGATGAGAGATACCCCTATCCGGTGGCTTTCCCGCCAGATGCGGATGTTGCGCCCTCCATTCGTGTGATTGCAATCACGCCGTTTCTGTGACTTAAGTCGCTGCGCGCGTCTGTAGCGGCTCTGTATGCTGTTTGCTATCCATATAGCCAAAGGAGACTACATGCTCGACTGGATTAAGCACGCCGACTCCAGCGATGTGTTATGGGGACAGACCATCGTCTACACGCTCTACTGCGTGGTGATCCTCATGCTTATTGCGTGGTTCGCCGTCAGGCTTACCGACACCAAGAGCCGTTTCGATTTCAGCCCCAAGGTGTTCTACACGTGGGTTGGCGGCCTGGCAGTTCTTGCGGTGGGGCTGCATCTGATCACCCTGACCACGATTCCGTGGGAGGAGTACGACCTGTTCGGCGGCCCCGCGGAAAAGATTTACAACATCACCATCGGCGATCACCAGTGGAAGTCCGTCACCGTTGACGGTGCGACGACAGCGTTGAGTGCCACCGATAACTCCAACACGCCCATCCTCCCGCCCTGCGGCAAGCTGGTCCGCTTCTCGGTCACGAGCGAGGATCTGACCTACGGCTTCGGCATCTTCCGTGGCGATAACTCGATGGTGGCGCAGATGCAGGTGGTGCCCGGCCATAAGAACGACCTGACGTGGAAGTTCAACCACAACGGCGTCTATTACATCCGGTCCACCGAATACTCCGGTCCGGCTGGACACACCATCGTGGCGCCGGGCGCAATTGTCGTCAGCGACTGCAAGACGGGGGGCCAATCATGAGCACATTGACGGAAACTCTGGTTCACGGAAATAAGGCGGCCATGCGTCCGGCGACGTTGAGTCCGATGCAGAAGCTGACGCTGCAATACGTCGTCTTCGGCCTGA
>WQYS01000282.1 GCA_009781125.1 Acidobacteriaceae bacterium
CGCTGAGAAATGGTTAGCCCCGGACAACAATCGTGTAAATCATGATCGGCGAACAAAGGGAGGCTCCGAAGAGCCTCCCATCGCTGAATGTCAGCGTAATTTAAGAATACCGGACCGACACAAACTGCACTGCCACTTTTGCTAAAGATTTATTTCCTTTGGTTTCAATGAGACACGTAGTTTTTCCCGTCTGCGCCCTCTTGACAGGATACTGCGCCGGACGCCACGCCACGCCCTGGTAGGCCGTGGCGTGTCATCTAGTTTTGCATTTGCTGTAAACTCGAAAATGCCTTGGCCAGGGAATCGCTGAAGACGCAGCGCTCGATTCTGGCTCTGGCGCGCGAAAAAAAGCTGCTGACTGAACAGCAGCTTGAAGAGATGCTCGATCCGGGCTCGATGACCCGGCCACGGATTTAGCCGGCGCCGGTTAGTTGCCCGTTCCCGCCAGGCTGATCAAACTCTGGTTTGCCATCTCGAGGGTCACGGTCGAGGTAAACAGCTTGCACGACGAGTAATCGGCTGTGAACTCAAACTGGCCGGTGACGTCGCGCGCGTAGGTGTGAACCGGCAACTGGTAATCGTTGTTTCCCAGCGTGACGCTGGCAAACGTGATGGCTGCGTTGTAGGCATAGCCCAGACGCTTTGCCACCTCAGGCGGCACCGTCCGCTCCACGCCGATAATCCTTCCATAGTTGTTCAAGGTCAGCTTTCCGGTAGTGCCAACAAAGCGGGCGCACTCCGGGAGGGCGGCCTTGTCCTTGTCAGACTTGAACAGGATCGCTCCTCGATTCGCCGTGGAGTTCGGGTCAAACGAGTAGTCGAGGCATGCGAGCGCTGCCGGAGACACGAATCCCCAGATTCCTTCGCTGAAGGCTCCACTGACCAGAACCGGAAAACTGATTTCGATGCCGGGCGCGGCAGGTTTGCCGTCGATGGAGAAGTACTCTCTCACCTCGCTGAGAGGATGAACCGGGCTGCCGTCGCGCACTACGCGAATGACGGAATCCGATATGGTCTGGCTGCGAACCTTATTGTGGACGATCTGGCGCGCAACGATATGTTCCTGGCAGGAGATGGACGGAATGTTCTTCTGATAGAGCAGCACATTTTTGCTTGCCGTGCTGAGAACTCTTCGTATGGGTTGCGAGTTAGTCTGGGCAAAAGCCCTCTCAGCCGCTCCCAGGCCTGCAAGCAAGAGCAGCATCAGCAGCGCGTAACATCTTACGAAGCGTGTAGTCACTGGCATAAGTGAACTAAGAGTACCGGAAACGAGACCATAAAATCCCGGCGGTAACGCAAATGGGGTATGGAATTAGTAAACAGTGCGGTACCGCTCGGGTGCCTCATCCTTGTCGCCGCGGCGACCGAAGGGTGGGAATGTAAACTGCTTGACTCTCCACTGTTTCGGGTAGCAAGCATGGTTGATTGAGCATCCTGCATTCCCACCCTTCGTCCGCAGAAAAAGCCTGGGATACCCGCACCCGTATCGGCGGACGAAGGATGGGGCACCCGAGCTGTTTTACAGCGCATGGCGAATGCAGGTTGCGCTCTTGCGGCTTGCTGTGTATCATCAGATTCAACATGAACATCTGCTCCAGCCGTTTTTTCAGCTTTCCTTACCGTTATTGGCGAACAATAGCGGATCGGCGGAGCCTGCTTTCTGAAAATCGATAGTGTTCAGACAGGATTAGTTCCACCCGAGCCGCAACCAGATCAGGTTGCGGTTTTGCTTTGCAGCATAGGAACCGGAGGATATCGACAGTGATGACGACGGATGTAAAGAAGAATTCCGCAGCAGGCCTTGGGACGGGCCGATTCGGAGCCTACGGCGGCAGGTACGTTCCCGAGACCCTGATGGCAGCGCTCGAAGAGCTGGAGACCGCCTACGCCGAGGCCAAAGCGGATCCCGCGTTTCAGGCCGAGCTGGACGATCTGCTGCGCAACTACTGCGGCAGGCCGACTCCGCTGTACTTTGCCAAACGCCTGACCGCAACGATCGGCGGCGCGAAGATTTATATCAAGCGCGAAGACCTTCTGCACACCGGCGCGCACAAGATCAACAACGCTCTGGGACAGGGCCTGCTGGCGCGGCGCATGGGCAAGCGGCGCATCATCGCCGAGACCGGAGCGGGTCAGCACGGAGTGGCCACCGCCACCGTGTGCGCGCTGCTGGGCATGGAGTGTGTCGTCTATATGGGCGAGGAGGACATGCGCCGTCAGGAGCTGAACGTTCATCGCATGCGGCTGCTTGGCGCAGAGGTCTCCCCGGTCAAGGCCGGTTCCGCTACGCTGAAGGACGCCATCTCCGAGGCCATGCGCGACTGGGTCACCAACGTGAGGACGACCTACTACCTTCTCGGCAGCGCACTGGGCGCGCATCCGTATCCGACCATGGTGCGCGACTTCCATCGCGTCATCAGCAAGGAAGCGAAGCAGCAATTCTTGGAGAAGGAAGGCCGGCTTCCCACGGCGGTTGTTGCCTGCGTGGGCGGCGGATCGAACGCTATCGGAGCCTTCTATGAATTTATTGATGACAAGCAAGTGCAGTTGATCGGTGTTGAGGCCGGAGGCCGCGAGCTCACGCTGGGCAAGCACGCGGCGCGTTTTGCCAAGGGAGGCGGCGGAGTCCCGGGCGTGTTGCAGGGGACTTACAGCTACGTCCTGCAGGACGAGGCCGGGCAGATTGCGATCACGCACTCGGTCAGCGCCGGTCTGGACTACGCCAGCGTGGGGCCGGAGCACGCCATGCTGCACGATTCGGGCCGCGCCACCTATACATCTTGCTCCGACGCCGACGCGCTGGCGGCAACCATTACGCTGGCGCGGACCGAGGGCATTCTACCCGCGCTCGAAAGCGCTCATGCGGTTGCCGAAGCCATCCGGCTGGCGCCCACGATGTCCACGAACGACATCCTCATGGTGAACCTCTCCGGACGCGGCGACAAGGACATGGGAATTCTGGTGAACGAATTGAATCTGAACGCAAGTTCTCAAGAGAAAGGGAGCAAGTAAAAATGTCCATTACCTTCTCGCATAAACCCGGAATCGTTGCGTATCTTACGGCGGGCGATCCCAGTCTTCAGGCGACGCGCGAGATTGCGCTGGCCGCGATCGACAACGGAGCCGATGTGATTGAGCTGGGTGTTCCCTTCAGCGATCCGCTGGCCGATGGAGTCGTGATTCAGCGAGCCATGGAGCGTGCTGTGGCCAAAGGCATCCGGCTCATCGACGTGCTGGCGCTGGTCAAGGAGATTCGCGCGGCCAGGCCCTCTGCCGGGCTGATCGTCTTCTCTTACCTGAATCCGGTGATTCGCCTGGGGATGAAGAGCTTCTGCCAGCGCGCTGCTGAGGCGGGTGCGGACGGCGTGCTGCTGACCGACATGATCGTCGAAGAAGCAGGCGAGTACCTCGAAGCCATGCACGCGAATCATCTTGCGCCGGTATTTCTTGCCGCTCCGACCAGCCTTGACGCGCGGCTCAAGGCGATTGGTGCGGCCTCCGGCGGATTCGTCTATGCCATCTCGCGGACCGGAACTACGGGAGCGCAACAGCAGGTGGCTGACGACGCCTCCCCATTAGTTGCGCGGCTGCGTCAATATACTAAGCTGCCGATCGCCGTGGGCTTTGGTATCTCCAACAAGGAGCACGTGTGCGCCGTAGGCAAGTTTGCCGACGCCGCCGTGATCGGGAGCGCCATCGTCGGACTGGTCGAGAGGTCCGCGCCCGACGCGGCTCCGGCAGCTGTCGGACAGTTCGTTGCGGGGTTGCGTTCATGAGGACAGTGGTATCAGGGCAATCGCATTTAAGTTTTTGCTTCTGGGTAGGCCAAGCCTTTAGGCTTGGCGATCTCAGGACATGTAACCAAAGGGCCTTCAGGCCCTGGGGTATGCTCTTTTTCTGGCCGAGAAGAGAGCATACCCCAGGGGCTAAAGCCCATTCTGTGGCGAGTGAGGAGAATGCCAAGCCTAAAGGCTTGGCCTACCTAGAAGCAAAAACGCCAGACACGATTGTTGCGTCAATAACATACTGTCCGATTCTTGCTGCGCCGCCGAGCATATATCATGGAGAGAATCCCCATTTTGCTCAGCGCGAGGATACACGATGGATATCTCTGACTGGCGACGGAAGATCGACGAACTGGACGAACAGATTGTTCGCCTCATCAGCCAGCGGGCTGAGGCCGCGCTGGCCATCGGCGAGCTCAAGAAGAAGGCCGATGCGCCCGTCTATGAGC
>WQYS01000283.1 GCA_009781125.1 Acidobacteriaceae bacterium
CGCGGATGATCCTGCAGGTCCACGACGAGCTGCTCTTCGACGTCGCGCCGGAGGAGGCTGACGAGCTCAAGGCGCTGGTGCTCGACCGGATGGAGCATGTAGCGGAGTTCAGCGTGCCTATCGTGGCCGAGGCGGGGATCGGGTCCAACTGGCGTGACCTCAAATAAGCCGCCAACGCCGGATTTCTCTGCCTGAAGCCGCCGGGGATGTTCTAATAGAGAATATCGGCAGCAGCAGCCTGCCTAAAGCAAGTTCCAGCATAATGCAGGAGTATTTTTGATGTTCGGTTTGCCCGGTTCGAAGTCGTGTGTGAAGTGTGCAGCAGCAGCCCTTGTAGCGGCAGCTCTTTTGACCATCGCAAGCGCCAGCCTGGGGGCGCAGATACTGGGCCGCCGGACTGCCCGCCAGACCAGCGCCACCCACGTGGAGCGCAGGACGCGCATCATAGAAGATACCTACTCGCATAGCTGGGAGCTTGGCGGCGGCGGCGGATACCTGCGCCTGCGTCCCGGGCAGCTTCTGCAACGAAACAACCAGGCCACCTGGTGGATCACAGGAACCCGCTACCTGGGCGCGCATCCGCAGCTGGGCATCGTGGGCGACGTTCGCGGCTCCTATGGCAGCGCCAAGACCGCCAACAATCTCACCCCCGGCGGCAGCAACATTCCCTTCAATCCGCTGATCCAGCAGTACAGCTTCATGGGTGGAGTCAACTACCGCTTCTATTCGCGGATACGGCTCGCCATCAGCGTGACGGCAACGGGTGGAGTCTCCGAGGGGCTGTTCGACAACGACACGCTGCAGTATCCTTCCAAACAGCTTCGCCTCTACCAGAGCGGCATCCGGCCAGTTTTCAGCGGCGGCGTGAACTTTGACTACAACATCTATCCGAACCTGGCGATCCGCGTGACGCCGACCTACGTCGGCAACATGTTCCGCCTCGATCCGAACGATCTGGATTTGTCGAAGGGCAGAGGCTCGCTTCAGAACAACCGCGGCTTCAATGCAGGCATTGTCTACCGCTTCGGACGAATCAAGTAGCCATAGTTTTTCTGCTCAACAGTAACAGTTCGGGTGCCCCATCCTTCGTCCACCAAGGCGGCTGGAGGATATCCGATGTCGTCTGGACGGACGAAGGGTGGGAAGGTAAACGGTTCAACTTGCCGCTGTCAGGGACGCAACAAACATGGTTGATTGAGCATCGTGCTCTCCCACCCTTCGTCCGCACGAAATGTATGGGATACCCGCACCGTACGCGGCGGACGAAGGATGGGGCACCCGAACTGTTTTCAGCTTGCAGGATACGCCTTCGGTAACGTGAAGATGAAGGTGCTGCCCGAATTGAGCTGGCTTTCGGCGCGAATGCTGCCGCCGTGCATCTGGACCACGTGGCGCGCGATGGCGAGTCCCAGTCCGGTGCCGCCTGAGGCGCGCGAGCGGGCCTTGTCCACGCGATAAAAGCGCTCGAAGATGCGGTCCAGATGCTCGGAGGCTATCCCCGGGCCGAAGTCGCGGACGCGAAACTCCACCATGCCGTTGCTATTGCCCGCGTGGTCCTGTGCCTCCGCTGCGCTTACGATGACGCGGCTGGCGCCGTCGCCGTGCGTCTTGCCGTACTTGATGCCGTTTTCGATCAGGTTGCTCAGCACCTGGATCATGGAGTCGTTATCCGACATGACCAGACTCGAAGTGGTCTCGCCGATCTCCAGCGTAGCTCCGTCGTCCTGCGCCAGTCCGCGCATGGCCTGCACCGCGTCGCGGACCAGAGCATCGGCGCACGTCGGTTCCGGATTGAGCTTGTGGTCGGAGGACTCCACGCGGGTCATCACCAGCAAATCTTCCGTCAGGCGGCCCATGCGCGTGGCGTTCTTGTGGATGGTCGAGAGAAACTCGCGCGCCTGGCGGCTTAGTCCGTCCTCGTGGTCGAGCAGGGTCTCGACGTAGCCTGCAATCGAGGTCAGCGGCGTGCGCAGTTCGTGCGAGACGTTGGCCACGAAATCGCGCTGCGTGCGCTCGACCTGCTCGATGCGCGTGATGTCGTGGAGCACCAGCACCGCTCCGCCGCCGGGCATGGGCGCAGCGGCAGCCTCGAAGATTCGCCCCGGAACCAGCGAGGTCGTGCGGCGCTCATCGACGACGCGCCGTTCGAGGACCGCGCGAACGCACTCCAGCACCTCGGGATCGCGGACCGTCTGCACCAGCGCGTATCCGACACGCACGGCCCTGCCGACGGAAGCGCCGGGAACCAGCCGCTCGGTGCGTTTGTTGGCCCAGCGGATGCGTCCGGCCTGATCGACGGCCACGACCGCGTCCTGCATACTGTCGATCATTGCCTCCAGCCTGCGGCGACCATCCGACGACTCGTCGAGCAGGTGCCGAACCTGATTGGAGCTTTGCGCGATATCGTAGGCTAGATCCTCGAAGTCGCTGAACCCGACGCGGATCGCCTCATAAGCCAGCGGCTGCGCCGTTTGCTGCACATGCTGGATTCCGGTGACAGCGGCTTCCAGCCTCAGCAGGCTGCGCCGGATAGACTGCGCAAACAGCGATGCGTGAAGAGCCGTCCACGCGATCAGGGCGAGAGCGCTGATGATCCAATGGCTCAGAATCGCCTGTCTCGGCACCCAGACAAACACCGCCGCCACCGGCGCAAGTGCGATGAGGATACGGACAAAGAGCGATGTAAAGAGACTTCGCAGCATAGACGGCCGGGCGGGTCAGGCCTCGACCGTCTTGGGAATCTCAAAACGGTAGCCTGCTCCGCGCATAGTCTTAAGATAACGCGGAGTGTCAGCGTCTGCTTCGATCTTCTCGCGGATGCGGCGGACATACACATCGACCGAGCGCGGGGTAACGAAGCGGGCGTCGCCCCAGACCGCGTCCAGAAGGTGGTCGCGACTGAAGACCCGGCCCGGATGCCGCGCCAGATAATCGAGCAGCCGGAACTCGGTTGCCGTGGTCACAATCGGGTCGCCGTTAACGCGAACCTGCATGGCTCCGGTGTCGATCTCGATGTTTTCGAACTTGAGGACGCCGACCGCGGCGGGCCGCTCGAACCGGCGCAGAACCGCCTTCACACGGGCCACCAGTTCCCTGGTGCTGAAGGGCTTAGTGATATAGTCGTCGGCGCCGACCTCCAGGCCATGAACGCGGTCGGTCTCCGCGGCGCGGGCCGTAAGAAAAATAATGGGGATCACGCTGAGCCGGGGATTCAGCCTCAACCGGCGACAGAGGTCGAGGCCATCGCCGCCCGGAACCATGATGTCGAGCAGAAACAGCGCCGGCGGCTCGCGCTCGGCATCAGCAACAATATGGCCCAAAGCGGAGTATGGACGAACAGTAAACCCTGCGCCTTCAAGGTTATATTGCACCAGACGCGCAATGTCGGCGTCATCTTCCAGCAGAACGATTGTCTCACTCAACGCAGAACCTCGGTACAGACCGGCCTGTCCACAGCTTACTCCAGCGCTGCTCGTCCTTATGTAAACATAAGATGAATTGTTGACACGCTTGTCCGTTTTCATTTACTTTGCATTGTAAAGTGAAAGCGTCATGAACGACCTCAACAAAGTCTTAGGCGACATCAGCGTTATTCGCAGGCAAATTGCGAAGACAACGGAGTTTCGCGGCTACGGCCCTGCTACGCTGGCGTCGACGGGGATATTGGCGATTCTGGCTGCTACGAGCCAATCGTTCTGGTTGCCCGATCCGGCCAGCCATATTTCCGGTTATCTAACGATCTGGATCGTGACCGCCGCTCTGTCTATCCTGCTGATCGGGATACGGATGTATACGCGCACGCGGCGAATGCATTCGGAGCTGTCGAACGAGATGCTCCGCCTGGCGGTCGAGCAGTTTCTGCCGTCGGTCGGCACGGGCCTGCTGGTAACGATTGTGCTTATGCTCCATGCGCCGCAGGTTTTGTGGATGCTTCCCGGTCTGTGGCAGATATTCTCCGGTATCGGAGTCTTTTCCTCGTGCCGCTTCCTGCCGCGCCCGATGGTTCTGGTTGGCGCATGGTATTTGTTCACGGGCCTGAGCTCGCTTGCCATGGGTGATCGTGCTCTTTCCCCATGGGCCATGGGAATCGCATACTGTGCCGGTCAACTTATGATGGCCGCGATTCTTCAGTTCCACGCCTCGGAGGTGGAAGATGAGGGCTAAGTCACACTCCGGCGAAGGCCGCTTTGCCTACGAGGGACTGGACCGCGTGATCCACGAG
>WQYS01000284.1 GCA_009781125.1 Acidobacteriaceae bacterium
CATCATCCATTGCGCTATCACCGCTCCGCCGCGGCTGACGGTGCCGGTGATCCGCTTGGCCCCCATGGGGATGTACTGCACCAGCACGCCCGCATGAATGGTGAAGTAATCGACCCCCTGCTGCGCCTGCTCTTCAAGGACTTCAAGGTACAGGTCGATGCTGAGGTCTTCGAGCTTCTTGACGCGGCCCAGCGCTTCGTAGATGGGCACCGTGCCGATGGGCACAGGACTGTTGCGGAGAATCGCCTCGCGGATCAGCGGAATATCGCCGCCCGTCGAGAGGTCCATGACGGTATCGGCCCCGTGATGCACCGCCGTGTGCAGCTTGCGCAGCTCGTCCTCGACGTTCTCCACGATGGCTGAGTTGCCGATGTTCGCGTTGATCTTGCACAGCGACTCGACGCCAATGGCCATCGGCTCCAGCTCGACGTGATTGATGTTGGCCGGAATAATCATCCGTCCAGCGGCGATCTCGTTGCGGACCAGCTCCGGGGAGAGTTTTTCGCGCTGCGCCACGAAGGCCATCTCTTCGGTGACCAGTCCCTTGCGGGCGAAGTGCATCTGCGACATGTTCCAGTCGCCGCTGCGCTCGGCCTCAGCCTTGCGCTTGACGATCCAGTCGGCGCGGCCAGTCGGAAGTTTGAAGTCTGCTTTGTTCACGACCTGTTCGCTATTGTCGATTGTGCTCATGATCCCCCCCGTTAGTACACCGCGCCCATCCTGAAGTATATCGCTCGCAGAAATTACCGGCTTCTAGGTACGCCAAGCCTTTAGGCTTGGCTTCTCGATATACGCAATGAATGGGGCTTTAGCCCCTGGGGTATGCTTTCTTTTCATGCCGGAATGAGAGCAAACCCCAGAGCCTAAAGGCTCTTATTCGTACATTCCCCAAAGAGCCAAGCCTAAAGGCTTGGCGTACCTAGAAGCCAAAATCCACATTACATTCATGTGGTGGTTCTTATAAATGCTGGTGTGCAACTATGAATCTCCTCAGCGGTTGTTGAACATATATTTGATGCCGCGCAGAGCCTGCCGGGTACGCTCCTCGTTCTCGATCAGCGAGAACCGGACGTGACCATCGCCGTGCTCGCCGAAGCCGATGCCCGGACTGACGGCGGTCTTGGCGTCGATCAGCAGCTTCTTGGAAAACTCCACGGAACCCAACTGCCGGTACTGCTCGGGAATCTTCGCCCATACGAACATTGTTGCCTTGGGCAAATCCACGGGCCAGCCGACGCGGTTCAGTCCCTGTACCAGACAATCGCGGCGCACCTTGTAGATGTCGCGAATCTGCCCGACGCACTCCTGCGGGCCTTCGAGCGCGGCTATCGATGCCACCTGAATCGGTGTAAACGTGCCGTAGTCGAAGTAGCTCTTGATGCGTCCAAGCGCGCCGACCAGTTTGCGGTTACCCACCATGAAGCCGACCCGCCAGCCGGGCATGTTGTAGCTCTTCGAGAGCGTGAAGAACTCCACGGCGATGTCCTTCGCGCCGGGAACCTCAAGCACGCTGGGCGCGCGGTAGCCGTCGAAGACGATGTCGGCATACGCGAGATCGTGCACCAGATAGATTCCTAGCTCGCGGCACAGCGCGACCACTCGCTCAAAGAAAGAGAGGTCTACGCACTGGGTCGTCGGATTGGCCGGAAAGCTCAGAATCAGCAGCTTGGGGCGGGGATTCATGCGCGGCAGATCGTGTTCTATGCGCGCGAGCATCTCCTCCTGAGTTGTTTCTGCAATGGGGATGCTTTGTATCTTCGCTCCGGCGATGACCGGGCCGTAGATGTGAATCGGATAGCTCGGATTGGGCACGGCAACCGTGTCGGCGTCGTCGAGCACGGCAAGGCAGAGATGCGCGATGCCCTCCTTGGAGCCGATGGTGACGATGGCCTCGGTCTCCGGATCGAGATCGACGCAGTAGCGCTGCCTGTACCAGTTGGTGATGGCCCGGCGCAGCCGCGGAATGCCGCGCGACAGCGAGTAGCGATGCGTCGGCGTCTTCTGCGCCGATTCGATCAGCTTGTCCACGATGAACTTCGGCGTAGCGCCATCCGGATTGCCCATGCCGAAGTCGATGATGTCTTCGCCGCGCCGCCGCGCCGCCGCCTTCAGTTCGGTTGTGATGTTGAAGACATAAGCTGGCAGCCGGGTCAGCCTTCTGAACTCATCTGTCTTATCTATCTTGCCATCCATCGTGTCTGTTGCCCTTCGTTCTGGTGTTCGGTTGCTTAAATGCGGTTATTTCGCGGTCAGGAGCAGTTGTACGGGAAGGTTTCTCGGGGGGAAACACGACCCGCCATCGCAGGCCTGATAGCGCAGAGTTCCATTCACCGTATGCATGCCTGCCGAAGCCACGACCGGAATCCTGACGGCAAACATTCCCGAGTAGACATCCAGCTTGGTTCCATCCTCAATGACGTAAGCCGCTCCCGCTGGATACTGCACGCTCTCAAACTTTATGCCGTCGGCGGCATCGAGCTTCAGCACCGTGGGAATCTGCAACTCCGTCAGCGGTGTGTGCGAGTTCACATGATAGCCATCGATCACGTGGAAGTGCATCTCCACCCAGCTTTTCTTGCCAGCCTTTACGACTTGCTCCTCCGCCGTGTAGCTGATGAACTGCTTTGGCTTCGGCGCGGGCGCGCTCAGATCAATCATCTGGCTGGCGGCGAAAACTCCCGAGAGAACAACAACAGCGGTGAACCCAGTCAGTAGTCTGCGCAATAGTCCCGGAATATAAAAAAAGTCGTCATCCTGAGCGTAGCGAAGGACCCCCGTATTTTTTTTATGTGAGTACAGTTTTTCAGGTTTCCGCTGGAGTTCGTCGCCGCCACAAGCCAAATGCGGGGGTCCTTCGCTGCGCTCAGGATGACGGCCTAAAATATTAAAGCTGGCAAAAAAAGTTTTTTTCATTTGCCATCTCCGGAGGCGATAGCCTTTTGAATGTTCGCTTCGATGTCGTCCTTTGATCCCGCTCCAGCTACTTCAGCGACAACCATGCCTTTGCGGTCCACATAGAACGACATGGGCACGGCGTCGGTGGCTCCGTAGTTCTTTTCGACCGTCGCATCGCTCAACAGAATTGGATAGTTGACGCCAGTCTTCCGGATGACCTTCTCGATATCGTCTTTGCCGGAGTTTGTCGCGATGCCCAGAACTTCGAAACCCTTGTCCGCGTACTGTTTGCGGAACTGCTCGAACCATGGCATCTCCAGACGGCAGGGATCGCACCAGGTCGCCCAGAAGTTCACCAGAACAGGGCGGCCCTTATAGTCGGCCAGCGAGACCTTCTTGCCATCGAGAGCCGTCAACACGAACCCCGGCGCAGGCTTTCCCGCCAACGGCGTGTCCATTGCGTCCTGCGGCTCATTGCTGGTGGAGACAGGCTCATTCGCCCGCGGCGCAGCCGGCCTTCGCTGGCGCAGGTTCTGCCACCCTGCCCACAGCATCAGGGAGACGCCGGCTATCATCACCAACAAAGCCAAGGCTTTCCGCATCGATTCCATGTCCTTCCCGGGTCTCTTCCGGCAGGCGCGAAGGCGCGCGCCATCTCATTAGTTTATCTGGAAATGCGCGCGCAGTGGCGCTGGCGGCAAGCGCCGCGATGGGAAACCTTTCCCGCTTGTATCCGTCTTTTCAGAAGAAGGTTCTACTCAGCACCCGGCGGTTCCTTGCCTGCTTGTATCGGTGTAGGAGCGGCTCTACAATATGGACTTGAGTTCAGAGGAGGCCTCCCCTTGCCCATGACAACGTCGCGCATAACACTTTCCGGTTCGATCATCTTGGCTCTGGCCATATTGGGACCGGCGGGAGCGAGACCGCTCTCGGCCCAGGACGCCGCTCCGGCTGCCTCCAAGGACGGGGTTACGCAGACGCCGCCGACCGTCGAAGTGCCCGACCCTCTGAAGCGTCCTCTCTCCGACAAGCAGAAGCTGGCCCAGCGCAAGATGCTCAAGCAGGAGCTGAGCGATGCCGACAAGAAGTGGCTCAACGAGGACGTCTACTGGATCATTACCGACCAGGAGAAGGAAGCCTTCAAGCACCTGAGCAACGCCGAGGAGCGCGAGAATTTCATCGAGAACTTCTGGCTGCGCCGCAATCCCAGCCCCGACTCGCCCGATAACGAGTTCCGCGACGAACACTATCGCCGCATCGCCTACGCCAACGAGCATTTTGCCGCCGGCAAGCCGGGATGGAAGACCGACCGCGGACA
>WQYS01000285.1 GCA_009781125.1 Acidobacteriaceae bacterium
CAGCAGCGAAATCTCGCGGTACGAGGCGGCGTGCTTGGAGAGATCGTCGTGGATCACCAGCGCGTGCTTGCCGTGGTCGCGGAAGTATTCGCCCATCGCGGTGGCGGCAAACGGAGCGATGTACTGCATCGGAGCAGGCTCGGAGGCCGTGGCCGCAACCACAATCGTGTACGGCATGGCGCCGTTATCCTGAAGCGTCTGCACCACCTGCGCGACCGACGAGCGCTTCTGCCCGATAGCGCAGTAGATGCAGATCAGGTCATTCTTCGCGTTATTGATGATGGAGTCGAGCGCGATGGCGGTCTTGCCCGTCTGGCGGTCGCCGATGATAAGCTCGCGCTGGCCGCGGCCAATCGGAATCATCGTATCGATGGCCTTGAGGCCCGTAGCCATCGGCTCCTTCACGCCCTGGCGGAAGACGACTCCGGGAGCCAGACGCTCGACCGGAAGATAGTCCTTCGTCTGGATAGGCCCCTTATCGTCGATCGGATTGCCCAGCGCATCGACCACGCGGCCCACCATGGCCTCGCCCACCGGAACCGACATGATGCGCCCGGTGCGCTTGACCTGATCGCCTTCCTTCAGCTCGGTGTAGTCGCCCAGCAGCACGGCTCCGACCTGATCCTCGTCGAGGTTCATGGCCAGACCGGCAACGTTGTGCGGAAACTCGATAAGCTCGCCGGCCATGACCTTGTCGAGGCCGTGAACGCGGGCGATGCCGTCACCGAGCGAGATCACGGTGCCGACCTCGTCGACCTGAACCTTCTGCTCGTAGTTCTCAATATGCTGGCGAAGCAGCTCGGTGATTTCAACTGCGCTGATTTGTGTACCCTGTGCCATCGTTCCTTCTTCTCAGGCGTTAATCAACTTCTGTTTCAAATCCATCAACTGGGCGCGGAGCGAGCCATCGTAGATGGTCGATCCGATGCGGACAACCACTCCGCCTAAAAGCGAACTGTCTTCACGGTAGATGGCGCGCACGCGGCCACCAGCCAGCTTTGCGACCTTGCTCTCCAGAGCGGCGCGGTCCGGGCTGCTGAGCGGATGCACCGTCGTAATCTCAGCCTCGGCCAGACCAGCCCGCTCGTCGAGCAGGCTATGATACTCATCGAAAATCTCATGGAGCATATTCATCCGGCCGTGATCCATGATGACGGCCAGGAAGTTGCGAACCTGCGGCATCAGCCCCATGCGCGCGGCGATGGCGTCAAGAACGCTTAGCTTCTCCGCTGCGGAGATAGCCGGGTTTTCGAGCGCCTCGCGCAGCTCGCTGCTTGCGGCCAGCGTCTGGCTGAAGCCAGCCAACTGCTGCTGGATCGTCTGCGCGTCGAGCTTGTGTGTTTCCGCAACTGAGGCAAACGCCTCCGCGTATCGAAGAGCAATCGCAGACATTAGTTCTGCTCCTCTTTCTCGCCGCTGATGCGGCGCGCGAACTCCTGCACCAGCAGGCGGTCGGTCTCGGCGGAGATGACCAGCTTGCGCGCGGCCTGCTCGATAGCCATATCGGCGGCGTAGCGCTGAAGCTGCTTGCGCGCCGATGCCGTCGCCGAGGTGATCTCCTGCTCGGCGGCGTCGAGAATCTTCTGCTTCTCTTCCTCAATCGACGCCTTGATGCGTTGCTCGTCGCCTGCGGCGTCCTTCTCGGCCTGTGCGCGCATCGCGGCGATCTGCTCATCGAGGTTCTTCAGCCGCTCTTCCACACCGGCCAGCCGCGCATTCGCAGATTCGGTAGCAGCGCGGGCCTCCTGCAAGTTCTTCTGAATCGCCGAGGTGCGTCCGCGAAATACCTTGGGCATAAACTTTGCAAGACCGCCTACAACCAGGACGGCAAGCACAACAAAGTTGAAGACCCAGAAAACGGTTGCAGCCTGGTCGATATTCAGCCCGAACCAATGGCCGATCATCTTAACCGCAGGCGAATGGCGGAAGGCCTCGGTGCCATCTTCACTTTGTTCAGCCTGCTGGTTCTTCTCGGCGGGCTGAGTGCTCGCCTGCTCGCTCGAAGACGCAACCGGCGCGGCGGACTGCGCCATGACTCGCGGGGCTAAAGGAATAAACGGAACAGCCAACACCAGAGCAAGCAAAAGTCCCGGAAAAAGTTTGCGCGCGCGTCGCATCACTGGAGCACCTCCGAAGCGGCAACATTGTCCGGCAGAACAGCACTCATGACATGCGAGCTGAGTTCTCCGCTCAGCTCATCGATCTGCCTGCGAGCATCTTCGGCGGCGTGTTCGATGTCCTTGCGCGCAGCTGCGATTCGCTGCTGCGACGCCTGGCGAGCCTGCTGTATGGCGTCCTCGCGTTCCGCGTTCCACTGCTTGACGCGAGCCTCGCGGGCAGCAAAGATGGCGGCTCGCGCGGCACGGAGCTTCTCTTCGTAAGCTGAGGTTTTTGATTCGGCAGAAGCAATAGCCGCGCGAGCCTGTTCGATAGCGCCGCTGGTAAGCCGGGCGCGCTCGGCGAGAATCCGCTGCAAGGGGCGGCGAACCAGAACGCCGTAGATCACCACCGTAAGCAGGAACAGAATCATGGTCGGCACGGCGCCGAGCACGAGTCCTCCGAGTTGATTCAGTATCTCCATAGAAGAGAGCGGTACAACCGGGTTGTTGCCTCTGCCCGTCCGGTTTCCATTGCTGGCCGGATGAACGGGAAAAGTCTATTTATACCTGATCTTTGTTCACTACAAGTATTAACAGAAGCTCTTCAGGAGTGTCAAACTTCGTCCCTGCAATGAGCGCCGAAGGCGCGCTCTATACCAGCCCAGGGCAAAGCCCTGGGGGAACTCCCATCGTAGAACCAAGGGCTGTAGGCCCGTTCTATAGGGATCAGATGGAATAGAGATGCCTGTGAGGGATGAAGTGCCGGTATAGGGCGGGCTTACAGCCCTTTATACGTGGGGTAGACCTTTTACCCAGGGTTTCGCCCTGGGCTGGTATAGAGCGTGCCTGCGGCGCTTTTATGGCAAGCGCATCCAGAAAGGTTCATACAAAAATCAGATGCGTTGCCTTGTATGACACGGCCAAAACAAATTTTTGACATCCTCCACAAAACTCGTACACTTTAAATCACCACCCGGACCCTATTCTGGGTCACATAGGCCGCGTGATCGGGGACAGCATTTCCGCTCCCCTTTCAGGCGGCCTATGCTGGTTCCGGAGCCAAGTTCTCCACGCTTCTCGTCTTCTCCTGAAAACGCCGATACCGCCCCAGCAGCGATGCAGGCCCGCGCGCATGCACGTACATCAGATTGCCTTCATATCTCCTATCCAGGATGACGGCCCCGGCCTCAAGCGCAGCCATGACACCGCCCTCCGACTGCGGCAGACGAAACCACGCCTCGACGACAGGATCGGCAGTGAGCGCCTCGTCTATCGACACGAGCAGCCGCTCCAGCCCGTCGCGCCTCAGCGCAGAGATGGCAACCGTCCGCGCTCCCCGGCTCTCCAGATTGCGCCGCTCTTCGCTTGTCAGCAGGTCGGACTTGTTCAGCACCTCGATGATGGATTTGCCTGTTACCTCCAGCTCGCCCAGCACGCGCTCGACCTGCACCTTCTGCTCGTCGAGCATCGGACTGGAGGCGTCGCGGACATGCAGCAGAACCTCGGCGCGCTCCACCTCTTCGAGCGTGGCGCGAAAGCTGGTCACCAGCGTGTGCGGCAGATTGCGTATAAAGCCCACCGTGTCGGAGAGCAGAACTCTGCGCCGCGAAGGCAGTGTAAGCTGCCGCAGCTTGGGATCAAGCGTGGCAAACATGCGCGAAGACTCAAGCACTCCGGCCTCGGTGAGCGCGTTGAACAGCGTACTCTTCCCCGCGTTGGTGTATCCAACCAGAGCCACCACCGGAACCGGCACGGACTCGCGCCGCTGCCGCTGCTGCCTCCGTATGTGGCGGACTGATTCAAGCTGCCGCTTGACGATATCGATGCGCAGATTGATCTTGCGGCGGTCGGTCTCAAGCTGAGTCTCGCCAGGGCCGCGCGTGCCGATACCACCGCCAAGCTGGCTCATGGCGCGACCTCGTCCCGCCAGTCGCGGCAACTGGTACTCAAGCTGAGCCAGTTCCACTTGAAGCTGGCCTTCGCGCGTCCGCGCATGACGAGCAAAAATGTCGAGGATCAACTGTGTGCGATCGATAACCCGGCACGGAAGCTGCGCCTCAAGATTGCGCAACTGCGACGGCGTAAGGTCGTGGTCGAAG
>WQYS01000286.1 GCA_009781125.1 Acidobacteriaceae bacterium
GGATTGCGCGGCTGCGGATTGACGCTGATGTTGAATCGCGCCAGACGGCTGGCTCCGCAGATCAGGAAGAGAAAGCAGGCAAAGATTCCCAGGTGTACGATTCTGCCGCGAATCATCGGATGGTCCAGAGGAGGCAGCATCCGGAATCCCCATAGATACGCCAGCAGACTGGGCGCAACGCCAAACGTAATTACGTCGGCCAGCGAGTCCAGTTCCCTGCCGAAGTCGCTGGCCGTGTTGGTCATGCGCGCGATCATGCCGTCGAAGCCGTCGAAGACCACGGCAATGCCGATGGCCAGAGCCGCGCGATTAAAACGGCTGGGGTCACCCGCCGCTAATCCCAGAATGCTCTGAGTAATGGCGTAGTATCCAGCTGCGATATTGCCGACCGTAAAGAGCGAGGGCAGGACATACATTCCGCGGCGCGGACGGCGTCTTGTCCTTTCCGTCAACTGCGCCGCTGCGGACGCTTCACTTGCCATTCAGACCACCGCTTCTACTGCTGTTTGAGAAGCATTTTTGTTGAACTCGGGAAGTTCCGCCAGCACCGTCGCGCCTCCCCGGACCCGTGACCCTTTGGCCACCTTCAGTTCCGCCTCCACCGGCAGCAGAACGTCCACGCGCGAGCCGAACTTGATGAGGCCGATCCTCTGCCCGCGCTCGACCCGGTCGCCCGGCTTCAGATGGAAGACAATGCGCCGGGCCAGCAGGCCAGCAATCTGCTTCAGGCTGACCTCGTAACCGCCGGCCTCGATCACGATCAGAGACTGCTCGTTGTTGACAGCCGACTCCGCTTTCATTGCGTTCAGGAATTTGCCCTTGTGAAGCTCGGCCACCTTCACCGTGCCGCTCACCGGGGAGCGATTGACGTGAACGCTGAAGACGCTCAGAAAGATGCTCAGCCGGAGCCTGCTGCCGCCGGTTGTCTCAATCTGTTCAACCGCGGTAACCACGCCATCGGCAGGGGAGACGATCGCCCCCGCTCTAGACGGAATCCGCCGCTCGGGATCGCGGAAGAACCACAGAAAAAACAGCGCCAGCACCAGAGGCAGCGCCAGCAGGACGTACCAGTGAGTCAGCAGGTATAAGACCACCGCGACTGCTGCCAGTCCCAATGCATAGAAGTACCCGTCACGAACCATAAGTGACTTGATTATACGGCCATGCGCACACTTTCACCTGCTGTACTGCGCTCGACGCGCGTGCCGTCCTGACTTATGCGCTAACTTTATTGCGCATGGAGTGCCTGCCGCCGGATCTGTTCCATCCGGTCCTTCAGACTCAGCTTCAGTTTCTTCAGCTTTACCTCTTCCATCATCTCCTCGTCGGTCAGATGGGTTTTGGCTCGTAACGCCTCCAGCCTCTGGTCGTACAAGCTGTGTTCCTGGGCAAGCTCAGAGAGAGAAGGCGTTGAGGAGTGCGTTGGAAGCTCCAGCGGGTCAGCGGTCTGCATGAAGAGACACCTCCGTATCAAAAGGATTGACTCGTATCATACTCTTCCTCTCCGCCGGATTCTTGCAACTTGTTAATTTCTCTGTTTGACGTTAAGGCGCATCAGCGCCGCATCCTCTTCCGGATCGCGATAGTAGGCTCTACGAACGCCCTGGGTAAAAAATCCAAGACTCCAGTAAAGCCTTATAGCAGCATGGCTTGAAGAGCGAACTTCAAGCTCCACAGAGACTGCGCCTCGCGCCCGGCACCACTCTATCGATGCCTGACAGAGGCGTGTTCCAACCCCCTGACGCCGCATCGCCGGGCTGACTACGATGCTCTCCAATTCTGCAAGTTCGGCAGAGGGAATGACCTTCGCTACCGCAAAGCCGATCCCACTCATGCGCGGTGAAAGTCGCCGCAGCGACCATGAATGGGGCACCCGGGTTTCTGCAATCCACAGACGGCGCTGAATTCCACCCTGCCCTTCATTGGGCTGAAAGATCGATTCATATTCAAACCTGCTCCAATGCGGAGCTTCCGACACCGAGCGCTCCAGCAGGAGAACCGCCTCGATATCCTCCGGTGTTCCGGGACGGATCTCTATGCTCGCACTCATGCTGCGGACTTCGGCCTGGCGAAGATCTGCGCGTCGGTCCGGCGCAGATAGTTAGCATCCAGCGCCGCCACGTCGTCAAACTCAGCGGCGAGCGCCCGCTCCACGGCCATCGGCAGAGCGTCCGCGGCAACAGGCTCACGCACCAGCTCCGGGCGTAACTCTTGAAGCGCCTCCGCTACATTTGCCTCGCATGTCACCAGCACGCAACCGGCTGCGGTGGCCTCGACCTCGGCCTTCTCCATCAGGACTTCACGCAGGGAGCGGTGCTCAGCAACCTCTCCGAAGTAGAACTCTCCTCGCCCGGCATCCAGCACGGCGCACACCCGGTCGGCGTTTTGTCCGGATAGACCCGCCAGCAGAGTCAGCCGAGAGACGGCGATCACCGGAGTTGCAGCGGCCTCACTCAAGCCCTTGGTCGCGCTCAGCCCCACGCGCACTCCTGTAAACGAACCTGGCCCGCTCACGACGACGATTGCCGTAAGGTCTCTCAAGAGCCAGCCGCATGCCTCCATCACCTGCCGAACCGCCGGCACGAGGCGCTCGGAAGAGCTTCTCCCCGGCAGATCTTCGCTGGCAAGAATCGGCGTCTGCCTCTCCGTATCCGCAAGGGCGACGCTTCCCTCCTTGCCACAGGTGTCGATCAGCAGAAACCTCATTCCGCCGCATCCCCTTCGCCGACCAGCTCCAGCAGCACGCCTCCCGTGCTGGCCGGATGCACAAAGAAGTACCGATGCCCGCCTGCTCCGACACGCACGGCATCGCTGGCCAGACGCACGCCCTGCTCCTTCAGCCGGGCAAACCTGGCGTCGATCCCGTCCACGTGGATGGCGACGTGGTGCAGGCCCTCGCCGCGCTTGGCAAGGTATTTGGCAATGGTCGAATCCTCGCCCATCGGCTCCAGCAGCTCGATTCGGCTCTCGCCCACCGGAAGCATCGCCGTCTTCACCTTCTCGTGCGCGACGGTCTCTTCGTGAGCTACCGCCAGACCCAGCGCCTCGTAGAACCCGCGCGCCGCCGCAATGCTCTTTACGGCAACGCCAAGATGATCCAGCCGCATTCCGCCGGTTTCGATTGCCGGGGCAACTATCTCCTGCTTACTGCTGCGCTCGGAAGCGCATCGCATCACCGCATCCATCAGTTCATCCACTCCTTCGCCTGTCGTTGCAATAGTCCTCACAATCGGAGCGATCCATCCCGGCCTCTCCGCCAGCGACTGCATCACCGATATCTCCGCCTCGACCAGATCGGCTCCGGCGCGATCGCTCTTGTTCACAGCGAAGACGTCGGCGGCCTCCATCACTCCTGCCTTCAGGCTCTGGATCTCGTCGCCCATGCCGGGAACCAGCACCAGCACGGTCACATCAGCCAGCGCGACGACATCGATCTCGCCCTGCCCCACGCCAACGGTTTCGATCAGGACACAGTCGAATCCGGCAGCCTCCATTACGGTCGCGACCCCGGCTGCCGCCTTCGAGACGCCTCCCGCCAGCCCGCGCGAGGCCATGCTGCGGATATACACTCCGTGGTCGCCCTCAAAGCCATGCATGCGGATGCGGTCGCCGAGCAGCGCTCCTCCGGTGTACGGGCTCGATGGATCGACCGCGATCACGCCCACCGTCATCCCCTTGCGGCGCAGCGAGCGGACCATTCTGTCGACCAGCGTGCTCTTGCCCGCGCCGGGAGCTCCCGTTACGCCGATGCGCAGCGCCCGTTTCGCGCTCTTTCGACACGCTGAAAGCAGTTCTCTGCCCTGCTCCGTACCGTCCTCAACCAGCGACACGGCCCTGGCCAGCGCCCGCACGTCCCCTGTCTTCAACTGCTCCAGCATATACACTGTCTTATCCTCTGAGGTGGATTCCGTTCCGAATCGTCTGACAAAATCGCGGAACTCTTCCTATTACAGTTGTAACAAAGTCATCCCGCTGACTCTGAATCCAGATGCCCAGGGTGGTGGCAAGTGTGGAGAGGAGTGGTGAGGAGTGGAGAATAGTTGGAACCCTTACCTCTGCGCTCCGCGGGCGATCAGAGTCGCCGTGTACGCGGCTCCGAAGCCGTTGTCGATGTTGACGACGGTGACGTTCGGCGAGCAGGAGTTCAGCATCCCCAGCAGAGCGGTGACGCCGCCAAAGCTGGCTCCGTAGCCGACC
>WQYS01000287.1 GCA_009781125.1 Acidobacteriaceae bacterium
TTACGTGGTCCCCCCGCAGAGAAATGGTTAGCCCCGGACAACAATCGTGTAAATCATGATCTGCGAACAAAGGGAGGCTCCGAAGAGCCTCCCATCGCTGCATTGCAGCGTAATTTAAGAATATCGAACCGGCAGGAACTACACTGCCACTTTTCTCAAAGATTTATTTCCTTTGGTTTCAATGAGACACGTGGTTTTTCTGGTCTGTGCCCTCTTGACATGATTTTGTGCCGGATGCGTGGCAATCACGATCCGGCTGCGACTGGCACGGTGGCGGCTGGCGTTCTCAGGCTGGAGGCGCGGACCACTACATGGGGCGGAATCAGCTCTATCTTCGGTCTGGACCTGGTCTTCTTGCTGGCCAACGCTATGGCAAGCTCGCCTATGCACCTTCCTATGCTCTCGCTACCCTGATCGACCGACGACAACGGCACCCGCAGAAAATCCGAGTAAGAGAGGTTGCCGCATCCGATCACGGCGACGTCTTCGGGGATGCGCAGACCCGCCTCCAGCAGCGCCCGCATCGTGCCCAGCGCCGAGGGATCGTTGAAACAAAAGATTCCATCCGGCCGCGGATTAGCCGCAAGCAGTGTCTTGGCGGCGTCGTAACCGCTCTTGTCTCCCAGGTAGTCTCCCGAATGGCCGAGCGAAACGATATGCCCCGGCAGCGGCGTCAGGCCGCAGGAGGCCAGCGCCTGCCGGTAGCCGTCCAGGCGTCCGATGGCCGGGCTGATCTCGGGTCCGCGGATGTGCGCGATGTGCCGGCATCCCTGCTCGATCAGATGCGAGGTGGCCAGCTTTCCCACCGCCACGTCGTCCACGCCCACGAAGTTGGCCTCCAGCCCCTGGAACTGCCGGTCAAAAAGGATGTAAGGCACCTTCTCCTGTTCGATGTGGCGGAAGCAGTCCGCCGAGCTCTGCGACGAGGCCACGATGATCACGTCCACGCGCCGCGCCAGCAGTTGCTTGATCTCGTCGATCTCCATCGCCGGGTCTTCGTTGGAGGACGAGATCAGCAGGCTGTATCCCTTCTTGCGGGCTACGTCGCTGACCGTGTTTGCGATATTGGCAAAGAACGGATGCAGCAGGTCGGGAACCACGATTCCCAGGCTCCAGGTTCTGCCGGAGACCAGCGCGCGGGCCGCCAGATTGGGCTGGTAGTTCAGCTCGCGGATGCGCCGCAACACGCGCTTGCGGGTTTCGGCGCCGATATCCGGGTGATCGCGCAGCACCTTGGAGATGGTCACCACGGACAATCCCATCTCGTCGGCGATATCTTTCAAACGAACTGCCATGACTGCAAATTCCTTCCCGCCCATCTCTCAGGGCTGCTGCATCGGACAAGTCCCAAGGTTCAGGAGATCAAGCTGGGCCTTTAAAGACACAGCAAGCAACTTAATGTGTTAATACAATCAACACGATCACAACCCTTGACAACCTGTATTGTACAGGCTAACTTGTTACCATTACAGTTATCGTTGAAGTGTTTGAGGAAAGAATATATGCCATCTGTTGGAGAGAACCTTGTCCGAAGTGCCGAAGCGGTCGATCCGTCTCTGGTTCCTTACCGGACGCTCAACTCAGGTAGCCGGATGCCCGCCATTGGCCTGGGAACCTTCGGCTCGGACCACGTCTCCCACGACGCTGTCGCGGATGCCGTAAAGTATGCGGCGTCTATCGGTTACCGGCACTTCGACTGCGCCTCGGTCTACGGCAACGAGGACCGCATCGGGCAAGCCCTGGGCGAAGTGCTTGGCAGCGGCATCGGGCGCGAGGAGCTGTGGATTACCTCCAAGCTGTGGAACGACATGCACGGCGAAGAGGACGTCACCGCCTCCTGCGAGAAATCGCTGAAGGACTTGCAACTCGACTACCTTGATCTTTTTCTAGTTCACTGGCCGTTTCCGAACCACCATGCGGCGGGATGCGATGTTACGTCGCGCAATCCCCATGCCGTGCCCTACATTCATGAGAACTACATGCGCACATGGCGCAGCATGGAGGAGCTGGTCGATCGCGGCCTGGTGCGGCACATCGGCACCTCCAACATGACCATCCCCAAGATGGAGCTGGTGCTGCGTGATGCGCGCATCAAACCGGCGGTCAACGAGATGGAGCTGCATCCGCACTTCCAGCAGCCGGAGTTCTTCCGTTATTTGGTGGAGAAGGGAGTTCAGCCCATCGGCTATTCGCCGATCGGCTCGCCGGGCCGCCCCGAGCGCGACCGCACGCCGGAGGATACCTCTCCGGTCGAAGACCCTGTGATTCGGCAGATCGCCGCCAAACACGGCGTGCATCCGGCGGTGGTGTGCATCAAGTGGGCCGTCCAGCGCGGTCAGGTGCCGATTCCGTTCTCGGCCAACCCGCGCAACATCCTGAGCAATCTGCTCGGCGTCACCGGCGATCCGCTGAGCGCCGACGAGATGAGCCAGATCGCGGGAATCGACCGCAACTGCCGGTTGATAAAAGGGCAGGTCTTTCTATGGAAGGACAACCAGACGTGGGAAGACCTGTGGGATCTGAGCGGAGTGATCACGCCCGCATAGATATTGCGGGATGCGAGTTTCATGGACCGTTTGGGTCCAGCAAAGCGGATGAGTTTAGTTTCAGTAAAGTGGTTGAAAGATAAGTTTGGATGATCTTCTAAGTTTGGATGATCTTCGACGAAACGCTTCTAGGTACGCCAAGCCTTTAGGCTTGGCCCTCTCAGGGGGACGCAACAACAAGGGGCTTTAGGTCGCCGCGGCGACTATGTATTTGTGCTGCCTCAGAAGGCATACCCCAGGGCCTAAAGGCCCACAACTCTATCGCGAAGGTAGAGAGCCAAGCCTAAAGGCTTGGCGTACCTAGAAGCAAAAACAACAGAAGCGAAGAAATAACAGAAGCAAAAACAGTAGCAACAGAAAGCGAGGGCCTGATTCCATGCCTAAGACGATGATGGCAGCATTCCTTCCCGGCAACAGCACGGTGGAGATGAGAGAGGTTCCGGTGCCAGTGCCGGGCCATGGCGAGGTTCTTCTCGCAGTCAAGGCTTCGACGATCTGCGGATCGGATATCCGCGCCATCTACCGCGAGCATCTGGGCAAGGGGCCGGAGGGCTATCAGGGCGTGATCGCCGGGCACGAGCCCTGCGGCCAGGTGGTCGAGACCGGCCCCGGCTGCCGCCGCTTCCAGGCGGGCGACCGCGTCATTGTGTATCACATCTCCGGCTGCGGAGTGTGCAACGACTGCCGCCGCGGCTACATGATCTCCTGTACCAGCGAGAAGTATCGCCGCGCCTACGGATGGCAGCGCGACGGAGGCATGGCGGAGTATCTGCTGGCCGAGGAGAAGGATCTCGTCGCTCTGCCCGATTCATTGACTTACGTGGACGGCGCGCAGGTGGCCTGCGGCTTCGGCACCGTCTACGAGGCGCTGGAGAAGGTGGGCATCAGCGGCAACCACTCGGTACTGATCACGGGCCTGGGTCCGGTGGGTCTGGCCGCCGGAGCTCTGTGCCGCAAGCTGGGCGCCGACAAGATCATCGGCATCGACATCTCCGCCGAGCGCCGCGAGATCGCCCTGAAGCTGGGGCTTTGCGACACGGTTCTTAACTCGGGCGCGGAGAATGTGAAAGAGGTTCTCGATCTTACGGGCGGCTTCGGTGTGGAGCGTGCCGTGGACTGCTCGGCCAACGCCGAGGCGCGGGCCACCGCCATCCGCGCCACGCGCAAGTGGGGCAAGATGGTGATGGTAGGCGAGGGCGGCACGGTAGCCTTCAATCCGTCGCCGGACATTATTCACGAGCAGAAGACGATCTACGGCTCCTGGGTGACCTCGACCTGGCTGATGGAGGAGCTGGTGGAGCGGCTGGTTCGCTGGAACCTGCATCCGGAAGACATAGTCACGCACCGCTTTCCGTTGGAGAAGGCCGGCGAGGCCTACAGCCTGATGGCCTCGGGCCGCTGCGGCAAGGTTGCGGTCTGCCCAACGGCGGAGTAAACTTCCGAGTAATCTCCATGCACACCACAAGCATCGAAACCACAACGCCCCAGTCCACGACCGCGCCGCTGCTGCCACGCACCGGCAAGGCGGCCTTCTTCCTTGTCACCGGATTGTTCTTCCTGTGGGCCGTCCCCAACAATCTCAACGACGTTCTGATCCGCCAGTTCATGAAGTCGTTCGAGATCAGCCGCTTCGAGGCGGGACTGGTGCAA
>WQYS01000288.1 GCA_009781125.1 Acidobacteriaceae bacterium
AAAGGCCTACTTCTCCAAAAACTGGGGAGACGAAACCAAAGCCTTCTCCTCCATCCGCAAGGACCTGGCGCATCTCTATTCGCTGAGCTACTATCCGCAACCCAATCCGAATCGCGGCTGGCGCACGATCTCCGTAAAACTTGCCGGCAACCGCCTGCAGAAATACCACGTACGCACACGCGACGGATACCGCCTCCAGCAGGCGCAGGTCTCTCCCGGAGCCGCCACGGCAGCAGTCCCAAAATAACGGGTGCCCCATTCAAGACATGATAAAACCGTGTCATGAAGGGGGCACCCAGATTTACGGATGTAGATTTACCGTCCGGGGGGTATGTTCTCAGGCCCCGCCCTCTTGGATAACCGTATGGCGTTGCTCTTCTGATACCGGTCCATCACATTGCTGACGTAGACTCCGAAGATCTCCTGGCGCTGCGCGTTGAGCAACTGTTCACGGGTCTGATCGAAGTTTTTGGCGATCTCATCGGCGCTTGGCTGCTGCTTATCGACCACCGTGAAGACGGTTCCAAGACGACCCAGATTCGTCGGTCCCGAGATCTCTCCCTTGTTCATCGTGAAGGCTGCGGGAAGCGAACTCATCGAACCGAGGTCAGGAACCTGTCCGGACTTATCCACCAGTTCGCTGGTCTTGACGGGAATCTTCATCTCCGCCGCGGCCTTGCGCAGATCGTTCAGAACCTTGGCGCGCTCAGCCAGCTTGTTCAACTGCGTCATGAGAAGCTGCGGAGTCCTCTGCTGGCGATAATCATCCAGAATCCGCGTCTTGAAGTCGGCAAACGCCGGAGCATGAGCGGCCTGAACGTCCACCACCTGAAAGACGGCATATCCATCTCCGGCGGCAACCTCCGCCGGAGCAGCGCCCTTCGCCGTGGAAAACGCCTGCGTCATAAGCTCCGCTGACTCCGAAAGGCCGAGCACCATGCCAGTCCTGGGCAGAAAATCCGTGGTGACGGCCTTCAGCCCGTGAGCGGCAGCGGCCTTGTCCAGGCCATTCTTCTTGGCGTCGGCTGCTATCTGCGTGGCAAGTGCCTGCAACGCGCCGCCGACCTTCTGCTGCTCCAGCAGCGGAAGAATCTGGTCCTTCACCTCGTTGAGCGGGCGAACACCGGCCTGCGTCCTCTCCATGACCTGCATGATGTGATAGCCGAACTCCGTCTTAAAGACATTCGAGAGCTGCCCCGCAGAGAGAGAAAATGCCTGGCTCTTGAACTCGGGAACATAGGCTGCGTCGCGGTCGAAGGGGCCGTACACGCCGCCCTTGTCCTTACTGCCCGGATCGTCCGAGTACTTCTTCGCCAGATCGGCGAAGTTCGCGCCGCCCTTGAGCTGCTTCAGAACATCCTCGGCCTTGGCCTTGGCTGCGGCATCTGTCTTCGCATCGGCTCCACGAGGAACAGAGATCAGGATGTGGCGAACCTTGACCTGGTCCTTCACCTGGAACTGATCCTTATGCTGATTGTAGAAAGCCTGCACCTCGGCATCGCTGATCTGAGGCCTGCCGCCGGGAAGGTTGCTGGCGTCGATGGCCACATAAGCGATCTTGCGCGCCTCGGGAACCGCATTCGCGTACCGCGCCCTGCTGGAGTTGAAAAAAGCCTCCAGCTCGGAGTCGGACGGATTGATCGTCTTGCCCAGATCGGCAGCGGAGATGGTTGCAAAGTCGAGCTTCACCTTCGTGCCCTGCGCCAGATAGGCATCGCGCACGGCGCTGTCAGAGACGGTCACGGGGCCGGTAATCAACGCCTCAAGACGCTGAAGCTCCATCTCCTTCTTGATCTCGCTCTCGAAGTCAGTGCGGTTCAACCGTCCGCCGAAAAACTGGAAAAGGATATTGATATAGGCTTCGTCGCCGACGTACTTGCCGTTCGGGAACAGGTACTGCGCAAACTGGCCGGTTTGCAGCTCGCGTACCAGATCGGCATCGCTCACCTGAAGGTTCAGCCGGTCGGCCTCCTGCTTGAGCACAGCGTTCTGTACCAGCGACATTCCGGCGCGAGACATCATCATGGACAGATACTGCGGCGGCAGATCCTGCAACTGCATATGCTGCTGCTGCAACTGACGCGCCGCCAGCTGCTGTACCGCATCCGTCTTGACCACCTCGGAGCCAAACCCCAGCCGACCCAGCAGTCCCGGCCTGTGGACGGTGGCGAAGACCGTCGCGTCATCGCCGCCCGACCCATCCGTGCCGCTGTTGGGCACCAGATAAATCACCATCGATATGGCAGCTACTCCAACGACGGCAGCCAAAAGAAACTTAACAAGAGGAGTGTCCTGCTGAAGAATACGAATCATGCCTGGCTCTTAGACCTTCATTTTCCGGCGCTCCCCGCTGGGGGCGAGCGCATCGTGAGAATTGTGCTTGCCTGGCGTAGATGGCGCAATGGCGCAAACAAAGCCGCGCAACGCCGCTCGCAGGCAGGATTAAGTATAAATGAATCAGCCCTGTGAACTCATCTCCCGACGACATTCCCAGCAGTTATCAACGAAGTTCCCTCAGGGCCTTCCCGGTCCGGTGCTGACGTTGGGCTGCTGCTGCCTCTGAATCGGAATGTACGGCTCCACCGCCAGCAGGTTGGAGAGGGTTGCACGCTCCTCGTTGTTGAACTGGCTGCGGTACTGCGGCGAATTCAGCATCGACTGGCGCGCGGATGCAGACAGCGCTCTCAGATTGCGGAACGCCTGAGCAACCATGTAGCGGCGGTCCACCGGAAGCGCTCCAAGCTGAGCGAGCGCGCTGAGAACCTGCGCTCGCAACTGCGGACTCAGGTGTTCGAGCGCCTCGTTTCTCGCCAGCATTCGTCTGCGCTGCTCAGGCGTCATTCTATTCAGCCTCACCAGATCGTCGAGCATCCGCTGCTGGGTCTCAGATGGAAGATCGCGGAAACCTGGCTCCTGCGACAACGCCTTCTGCTGATCGGAGAGAGAGAGATTGCTGTGCCGCTCCATCCACTGCGGAAGATGTTCCTGGCTCGGAGCCGGATGTTGCGCCTGAGCCGTCTGAACACGCGGCGGCGGAGCAGCATTCCGCGCTCCTTCCGGATCCTGGGCCCTGGCGGAGGTGGCTGACAAAGTTGCAAGGGCCGCAAGAACCAAAGCAATCACTGCCGGACGAGATGGACGTTCAAAGCGCATTTAATCTTTCATCGCAAAAAGTCAGAAACCTGCAAAATCAATCAATCAGAACCAATCAACTTGCGGGAACATCCGTTCCGCCGTTATCAAGAGGAGCATCTTCCAGCATATCCACATTCTGCATGACCTGAGCGTTCGTATCGAACATCTGAAGATCGTTAACCGTCGCCGATACCGGCGTCTTGCCATGATGCAGGTTGGCGACCGTTCCGCCACCAGCCAGAAGAACTACCAGCACCAAAGCGCTCGCCAGCGCTGGCCGGAACTGGCGGCCCGTATTGAACAGAAACCTTGTCCGTATCCGCTCCAGCCATCCTTCCGGCGTTCGCTGCTGCTCCTCGCGCAGGCGCACGGCCAGCCGCTGGTCGAAGTAGGGCGAAGGCTCGGGGGCCTGCCACGTGTCGAGCAGCGTGAAGGTAGCCTGCATGGAGCGAAGCTCCTCGCTACAGGCGGGGCAGGATGCCAGATGCGCGCGCGCGGCAGACTCTGTAGACGAGTCCGCTGCATTCAGCAACAGGTCCGGCAGTACGGATTTCAGTTCGCGGCAGTTCATGGTGTACCTCTCTAAACTTTTTTCAGGTCTCTAAAAGTTCGAAGACCTGCTTCAAATAAAATCCTTCAGCTTCTCGCGCAGCGTTTGATACGCGCGAAAGAGCAATGATTTCGTGGCGGACTCGCTCAGCTTCAGAATCTCGCCGATCTGCTTGTAGTCCAGTCCTTCGTACTTGTGCATCAGCACCGCCGTGCGCTGGCGCTCGGGAAGAGCCATTACGTGTTGACGAATGGCGTCCATGCGCTCCCGGCGAATCAATGTGTACTCGACGTCCGGGGAGCTGTCGGCAACGTCCGGCGTAGTTCCCTTTTCGCTGTCCGGCTCATCCAGAAAGACCATGGATGCGTTGCGCTCATGGCGCGTGTCGCGGACATAATTGACGCCAAGGTTGGTGGCGATGCGGTAGAGCCAGGTGCTGAAGCGCGCTTCGGCGCGGTAGGTCTCGCGCGACCTGTACACGCGCAGGAAGACCTCCTG
>WQYS01000289.1 GCA_009781125.1 Acidobacteriaceae bacterium
CGGGCTGTACCAGGCGATCTTTATGGCCAACGCAGGCGGCGCCTGGGATAACGCCAAGAAGGTCGTTGAAGTTGAACTGAAGCGGAAAGGCTCGCCGCTTCACGATGCCACCGTGGTGGGCGATACCGTGGGTGACCCATTCAAGGACACCTCCTCGGTAGCCTTGAACCCGATCATCAAGTTCACGACGCTGTTCGGCCTGCTGGCCGTGCAGTTGGCCGTGAACCTGAACAGCGAGCACGGGCAGTTGACCCGCATTCTGGCGGTCGTGTTCTTCCTGGTAGCGGTGTCTTTTGTCTGGCGTTCCTTCTACGGAATGCGCATCGGCACCGAGAAGGAAGCAGCAGAGGCTAAAGCAGAAAAAGCAGTTAGCAGCCGATAGTCGATTTGGGTGCCCCACTCATGACGGTTTTATCGTCATGGGTGGGGTCCGAACCGGCATTCCCCCACCCATGACACGATAAAGGTCGCCGCGGCAACTCATGAATGGGGCACCTGTGAGTTTTGGACGGTAGTAACTTTGGCTCAGCGGTAGCGGTCTGCGCCGAAGTCTTCCAGTTCGTCGCGCCACAGACCTAAACCTTCGAGCTCCAGCTCCTTGCGCAGGGCATCGTAACCCGCAAGCGCTCCGGCGATGATCGCCGCCAGCTCGCTGGGCATCAGGTTCAGCCGCGTGTGGCCGGGGAACTGCTTGAAGATGCGGTCTGCCTGCTCGATGGCGAAGTTTTCATAGTTCAGTTCCACGTTGTACCCTCACAAAGGCGGCGTCTGGAGCATGGTGCTCTGTGGTTATATCGGCAGGAATGGCTCGAACTGCAAGTGTCCGCCGTCACCGAGCCTTCACCGCCAGAAACGAATTACAATCGTATTCGTTATGAGGGTTTTGCATGGCTAAGATCGCCGGAGAAAAAAGTATAGTCGAAGCGGCCACTCGCCGGAAGAGCGCGGCTCCGCTTACCAGCGAACAGTTGGTGCAGTTCTATCGGCTGATGTATCTGGCGCGCCGGACGGACGACCGCGAGATCGTGCTCAAGCGCCAGCAGAAGATATTCTTCCAGATATCGGGCGCGGGGCACGAGGCGCTGCAGGTGGCCGCCGGAATGGCTCTGCGGCCCGGGTATGACTGGATCGTCCCGTACTACCGCGACCGCGCCATCAGCCTGACCATGGGTAACACGGTCGAAGAGCAGTTCCTGCAAGCCGTGGGCGCTGCCGAGGACACCGCCAGCGGCGGACGCCAGATGCCCTCGCACTGGACCAGCAGAAAGCTGCACATTGTCAGCCCGTCTTCGGCGACGGCGACGCAGTGTCTGCACGGCATAGGCTGCGCCGAGGCGGGCAGGTACTTCACGCAGTATCCCGAGGCCGCCAAGAAGCACGACGGCGACTACCGCGAGTTCAAGGACGTCGAGTTTCATGCCGACGAGGTGGTTTACATCGGGATCGGCGAAGGCTCGACCAGCCAGGGCGAGTTCTGGGAGTCGCTGAATACGGCCAGCAATAAGAAGCTGCCCGTGCTGTACGTCATACAGGACAACGGATACGCCATCTCTACGCCCGTCGAGGCGAACACTCCGGGCGGAAACATCTCCCACCTGGTGGCGAACTTCCCCAACTTCTACTTTGCCGAAGTGGACGGAACCGACCCCATTGCCAGCTATCAGGCGATGGTGGAGGCGGTAGCCTGGTGCCGCGCGGGCAAAGGCCCGGCGCTGGTGCATGGGCATGTGATCCGGCCCTACTCGCACTCGCTGAGCGACGACGAGAGGTTTTACCGTTCGGCAGAGGAGATCGAAGCCGACGCCTTGCGCGATCCCATCTCGAAGATGCAGATGTATCTTCTGCGCGAAGGCATCATGGATGCCGAGAGCATCAACAAGCTGGAGCAGCAGGTGGACGAAGAGGTGCAGCAGGCCGCCGACCGCGCCGTTGCCAAGATGCCGCCTTCGCCGGAGACAATTCTGAAGCATCTGTACTCGGAAGACCTGACGCCGATGGATGCGCGCTTCGACACGGAGCCTGCGAAGGCCGCAGACCCGCAGGAACGCACCATGGCCGATTCGATCAACAACTGTCTGCGCGACGAGATGCGCCGCGACCAGCGCATTGTCGTCTTCGGCGAGGACGTTGCCGACGCCACGCGCGAGGAAGCGCTGCGCGCAGGCAAGATCAAGGGCAAGGGCGGGGTCTTCAAGCTGACGGCCCATCTGCAGGAGGAGTTCGGCAGCGACCGCGTATGGAATTCGCCGCTCGCGGAGGCCAACATCGTGGGCCGGGCTATTGGGATGAGCTTGCGCGGGATGAAGCCGGTGGTCGAGATTCAGTTCTTCGACTACATCTGGCCCGCCGTGCACCAGATGCGCAACGAGCTGGCTCCCATGCGCTGGCGGTCAAACGGAAACTTCAGTTGCCCGATGGTCATTCGGGTTCCCATCGGCGGATACCTTGCGGGCGGCGCGATCTATCACTCGCAGAGCGGCGAGAGCATCTTCACGCACACGCCGGGCATATGGGTGGCGATGCCGTCGAACGCTCTGGACGCGGTCGGCCTGCTGCGCACAGCGATCCGCTGCGACGATCCGGTACTGTTTCTGGAGCACAAGCGGCTCTACCGCGAGACCTGGGGCCGCGCGGCGGACCCGGGGCCGGAGTATGCGATTCCGTTTGGCAAGGCGAAGATCGTGCGTCCGGGCAGGGATCTTACTCTGGTGACCTACGGAGCCATCGTGCCCCGGGCATTGCAGGCCGCCGAGCGGCTGCGCGCCGACAAGGGCATCGATGTGGAGCTGATCGACCTGCGCACGCTTTCGCCCTACGACTGGGAGGCCATCGCCGAGAGCGTTCGCAAGACGAACCGCGTCATCGTGGCCCACGAGGACATGCTGAGCTGGGGCTACGGAGCCGAGATTGCCGCAAGGATCAGCGACGAGCTCTTCCACGATCTTGACGCTCCGGTGCGCAGGGTAGGGTCGATGGATGTGTTTGTGGCCTATCATCCGTCACTCGAAGACGCCATTCTGCCGCAGCCGGGCGATCTGTACAAGGCAATGGAGGAGTTGGCTGCGTTTTAAGCTCCCATCCTTGATTTTGGGATGTAGGTGCAGAGCGGGTCGGTCTCCAGCGGATCGCCCGTATAAGCAAAGGCGCGCGCGCGCGAGCCGCCGCAGAGCTCGCGGTACTCGCACTGGCCGCATCTGCCTTTGAACTCCCCGGGCGTGCGCAGCGCGCGGAACAGGGCCGAGTCGCGATAGATGTCCACGACGCTGCCCGTGCGCACGTTGCCTGCGCTCAGGGGCAGAAATCCGGCAGGGAAGACGTCTCCCAGGCTGGAGACGAACAGAATGCCCTGTCCATCGCGCACGCCAGCCCTGCGGCTCATCGAGCTTGAATGCATCTCGGCGGATGCGATCCCATCCTTGCGCATCCGGCTCAGGGCTACGCGGCGGAAGGACGGCGCTTCGGTGGTCGCGATGGCAAACGGCGCTGCCGGAGCCAGATCGCAGGCCCAGTTCATGATCTGCTCGCCGCGCTCGGGCGTTACAGGCTGAAGCATCCTGCCGCGACCGACGGAGATCAGGTAGAAGAGGCTCCAGCGCACGACCGTCTGCGCGGCTCGCGTCTTGAGCAGTTCGTAGACAGCAGGAAGATCATCAGCCGTCTCCTGCGCCACCAGAGTATTCACCTGAACCGAGAGGCCGAGCCTGGTGGTCCATTCCAAAGCGTTCATGGTGCGCTCGAAGGTGCCGGTGACGCCGCGAATCCCATCGTGCCGCGCGGCGTTGGGGCCGTCGAGGCTGAGGCCGACGGTCTCAATTCCGTGCGACTTCAGACCGGTCATGCGCTCATAGGTCAGATCCGGCGTCGCACTTGGAGTAATGGCGACGTCAATGCCCAGCGTCCGCGCGTCATCGATCAGCTCGTAGAGGTCGGCGCGCCGCAGCGGGTCGCCGCCGGTCAGGATCAGGTGCGGCAGAGGACTGCCGAAGCTCGCAATCTGGCGCAGCAGCAGCTTGCCTTCGGCGGTAGTCAGCTCGCCGGGCGGAGCCGTGGTGACGGCTTCGGCGCGGCAGTGCTGGCAGGCCAGCGCGCAGGCCTGAGTCGTCTCCCAGTAGACGATCATCGGGTTGCGGTTGAAGTCGAGCCCGGCGGAGTGGTGCGGATGCGCTGGTTTGGCTGGATGC
>WQYS01000290.1 GCA_009781125.1 Acidobacteriaceae bacterium
ATCTTTACATACTGACGGTGAGCGCTGTGTAAAGAATCCGCTCGCCTGCGCTTTCGATACGAATCCCGCCCTGTGGAAAAAGTTGTCAACAGGTAATTTTGATGATCTTGTTTTATTTCAACGCTATCCGAGTGGCAGTGCAGTTTTGCACGAGTAGATATCCTTAAATTAACCCTGATCCATTTAGCTACGCCCTCCTTCCTTGTCATTCCGAGCGAAGCGACGGAATCTGCTTTTTGCTTGAGTCGCCACACTATTACAGGGATGGCGCACACGGACGAAAGCAGATTCCGTCGCTTCGCTCCGGAATGACAAGGGAAGAAGTTTCTAGAGCGGGTCAACGACCACCGGGGCCTTGCCCACAAATCCTTACGATGGAGCTTTCTCACAATGCCGAACCTTACCTATAGCTATGCCGGGTTGCGCATGACCAAGATGTTCGAAGGCCTGAGCCTGACCGCCTACGCGGACTCGGGCGGCGTGTGGACAATTGGCTACGGACACACCGGCCTGGACATCCACCAGGGACTCACCATCACTCGCGAACAGGCAGATAAGCTGCTGACCGAAGACGTCGCTCGCGCCGCTGAGGCGGTCAACCGTCTGGTAAAGGTTCCGCTTACGCAGAATCAGTTCGATGCCCTGGTCGATTTCACGTTCAACCTGGGACCGGGCGCTCTGACCGGATCGACGCTGCTGCGCCTGCTAAACAGTGGTGACTACAACGGAGCCGCCGCGCAGTTTGAGCGCTGGGTCCACGCCGGAGGCGTCCCGCTCCCCGGACTCATCCGTCGCCGCCGGGCCGAAGCCGAGTTGTTCACAGGCAAAGCGTCTGACGCGGCGCAAGTGTGACGCCATCGCCGCCCTCCCCTGCTAAACTTTAATCTCTTGCGAAATTGAGACGAGGGAGAGTACCTTGCCGGAGACCACCGCCATCCCCACAGCATCTGGAAAGCCCGTCAGCTATGCTGACGCCGGAGTCGATATCACGGCCGCCGAACGCTCCAAGCAGCGTATTAAGATGCTGGCCCGCAAAACCTTCAACAAGCACGTGCTCAGCGAGATTGGCGGCTGCGGCGGACTCTTCCGGCTAGACACGGCGAAGTTCTCCGATCCCGTGCTGGTGTCGTCCTGCGACGGCGTGGGTACGAAGCTCAAGGTGGCCTTCGAGCTTAGCTATCACCACACGGTCGGCCAGGACCTGGTCAACCACTGCGTCAACGACATCGCCGTGCAGGGTGCGACGCCGCTCTTCTTTCTCGACTACCTGGCTACGGGGAAGCTGGATAACGCCGTGATCGAGGACGTGGTGCAGGGACTCTCGGAGGCCTGCCGCGCCAACGCCTGCGCCCTGATCGGCGGCGAAACCGCCCAGATGCCCGGCTTCTACGGCGACGGCGAGTACGATCTGGCTGGCACTATAGTTGGAGTCGTGAACCGCGACCGCATCATCACCGGCAGCACGATCAAAGTGGGCGATGTTCTGATCGGACTGCCCTCCAACGGCCTTCACACCAACGGCTACTCCCTGGCGCGCAAGCTGCTGTTCGAGGTGGCGAAGTACGGCCCCGACCAGTACGTCAACGAACTGAAGGACAAGACCGGCACGGCGCTGATGCGCATCCATCGCAGCTATCTGGCGATTATCAAGAAGCTGACCAACGGCGATCTCGTCACCGGCATGGCGCACATCACCGGCGGAGGCATTACGGAGAATCTGCCACGCATCCTGCCCAAGGGCATGGCCGCGCAGGTGGACCTCGCCTCGTGGGAGGCGCCGCCTCTGTTCGAGCATCTGCGCAGGCTCGGCAGCGTCACGCAGGACGAGATGCTCCGGACCTTCAACATGGGCATCGGCATGATCGTCGTCGTTCCCGCCGAAAAGGTGAAGAAGGCCAAGGCCGTGCTGAACCGCGCCAACGAGCGGCACCACATCATCGGACGCATCGTTCGCGGCGAACGCAAGGTTCTCTACAAATAACCGGAGATGTCCGGGTGCCCCATCCTGAGGTCGCCGTGGCGACCGAAGGGTGGGAATGTGAACTGCTCAACGTACCGAAGGTGCTTTTCATGCGCAGATTAGGAATTCTTCTCTCAGGACGCGGCTCCAACTTTCTTGCCATCCACCGCGCCATCGCCGAAGGCCGTCTCGATGCCGAGATCGCGGTGGTGCTCTCGAATCGTCCTGAAGCCGCCGGTCTTGAAGCCGCTCGTAAGTTAGGACTCGCGGCGCAGGCTATTCCTCAGCAGGGCAAAGGCCCCGAGGCGCGCGCGGCGCATGACGCGGCGATGATTGCCGCTCTCACCGAACATGGTGTTGAACTGGTGTGTCTGGCAGGATACATGCGCATTATTACGCCTGCGTTCCTTGAGGCATTTCCCAACCGCGTCCTCAATGTGCATCCTTCTCTTCTGCCAGCTTTTCCGGGGATCGATGCGCAGCACCAAGCCTTCGACTACGGAGCCAAGATCGCCGGATGCACGGTCCACTTCGTAGACGAGGCCGTCGATCACGGAGTCATCATTCTGCAACGCGCCGTTCCGGTTCACGACGATGACGACGCTGACAAGCTATCGGCGCGCATCCTGGAACAGGAACACATCGCCTACCCGGAAGCCATCGTGCGCGTGCTCAGCGGCAAGTATGCGATTCAGGGACGTCGATATATTTGTTGTCTTTAGTTCCCTTTTTGCCCTGCCACGAACACCGGGTGCCCCATCCTGAGCGGTTTTATCGCGAAGGGTGGGAAAGTATACGGCTCAGCTCGCCACTGTTTCGGATGGAAACTACGGTTGAGTGTCTTACTTTCCCACCCTTCGCTTCGCTCAGGATGGGGCACCCAAGCATTCTTGTCTGTTCAGAATGACAAGATTCTAGAATAGGTTCTGAGTTCTCAGGCGGCCTCGGTGCCCTGATGGAAGAAGAGCTGCCAGCGATTCTCTCGCAACACCCACAGCGAAGCGCGATGCGTGACGGCTGAAGCCGTGGTCAGGCGATACCTGGCCAGAGCTGCCGTCTCGCAAAGCGGCGTCACGAAGTAGTGATGGATCGTGGCCTCGCGCGGAGTGTTGCCGAGGATGTATCCAACGGCCTGTTCGCGGTTGGCGATCCGGCCCGAGACGCAGAACTCCTCATAGTCTTCGGCCAGCAGAGGCAGCAGCGTGGCGCGGTCTTCGGTGCGGTCCGGATGGAGCAGCTTCTCCTCCAGCTCGTAAAGATGTTGTTGCAGTTCAGGAGCGGTCATGGCGTTCTGTTAAGACGTTACGCCTTCCGGAATGTTTCATTGCGGCTAACTTTATGTTCTGTTTCCTCTTCCCGTATAGCGGTAGATGGCGCAGCGCTCGTCGCCTGTAGAACCGTACTCGCTCTGCTGGGCGATGGCTTCCATATCAGCGGCGTGGTCCTCGGCAGACATGGGCACTGATCCCTGCCAGAGCTGGCTGAATCCCGGATTGCGGTTGAGCGTCGGGGCCAGCTCGTCGTTCACGTAGAGGATATCGAGCGCTCCGGGCAGATGCGCAAACGCAGCCTCGATGCGGCGAAGCAGCGGCTTCAGAACCGGCTCCTCGAAGGGATGAAAGAGAAAGACGATCGCAGGCCCGGAGGGAAACTTGATGTTGAGAGCATCGTCTTCCACAACTTCTATGGGGGCAATCGGCGGCGCAGTCGGATCGGAGCTATGAGCGCGTGTCCATAGATCGACATTGCACTGGGCAAGCGCGGCTAGACCTGGATTGAGTTCATAACCGATACAAGCGCGAAACGGAAACTCACTGGCCAGAAGCAGAGCGCGCCCTTTGCCGCAGCCGAGATCGATAAAGGTGTAACCGGAAAGCGGATCAGGCGGCGGAGTCTCCCGCCAGCGAGCAATGAGTCCGCGCAGAATGCTGGGCGCAACGCCATAATAGGCGGTCACATGCTCATCGTTGGGATGTCCGGTAACCAGATCGGCAGCCGGGACCAGACCACTAGTCTCCGTACCGTGTATCTGATCGAAGGGATGTACAGGCACGGCGGTCGCACGCAGCAGATCGCGCGCCCGCTTCGGCTTGGCGGAGTTCTTAGCCATTGACGGCATGATCGGCGGCAAGGTTGTCATATGCCTTTTGGTTTGTCATTCCGTAGGAATCTGCTTTTCCATCCGTTAGAATGGGCGATCATGTCCAACCGCGAGTACA
>WQYS01000291.1 GCA_009781125.1 Acidobacteriaceae bacterium
GGAGCTGCTGGAGTTTCGCCGCCAGTTGGCGACCCGCGTCGTAGCGATCCTGAAACAACATTGCGCCCTCTCTCGATGCAGTTATTGGAGCAGGTTCTGCATGGTTTCGTGAAGCGTTCCGGCTATGTTTTCTGCGCTCTGCTGCGGGTGCGGCGAGATCGAGGTTCCGATTCTGATCTCAGGGATACCTGCATGAAACCATCTTCTTCTCCACTGCGCAGTGTCGTAGATTCCTTTCATCGCTATCGGGAGAACCTTCGCACCGGATTCCCGCGCCACCACACCGATGCCGGAACGAAAAGGCAGCAGGGTTCCCTCCAGCGAGCGGCGGCCTTCGGGGAAGATGAGGACGCTGTAGCCCGAGTCCAGAGCTTCACCAATGTGCGCAAGACTGCGGCGGAATCCTGCCTGCCGTGGCAGCGGAAAGATATTGAACAGCGCTGTAGTCAGCCAGTATTGAAGCGGCGCGACTGCGTTAAGAAACCAGTTCGGCTGATTGCGCGCATGACGCCAGTCCTCAATCATCTCGCCAGCCGAAGCGATGGCGAGACGGTGGCGAAGCCGTGGAGGAAGAGCATAGAGAACCAATGCCGCGTCAAAGAATGTCACGTGGTTGGCGATAACAATCTGCGTCTCAAGTGCAATGGATGTCTGTTTGACCACGGGTGGTCTGAGCAGAATCCAGACCAGCGGACGCAGAACTGTCTCGATAAAGATGATCCGAAGCATAGAGATGATTGTCCCCCACGGCCAGCGCGGATAGCGGAACGCGATCTTCGGCGGCGCCGCGTCAGACGCGGATATAGCGGATTGAATGGCTGTGTCCTGGATGTTATGTACTTCAGCAGATGTCTCGGAGTCCGCAACAGGAGCCGGTTTTACTACAGCTTCGCGGAGTTGCCCCAGGGTCTCGATGCGGAGCATAGCCTCGTCGCTGAGCGCTACTCCAAAGCGTTGTTCGATGATGGTCTGAAGTTGAAGGCGGCCAAGGCTATCGAGTCCGAGGTCTTCCGAGAGGCGGGCAGCATCGGCAGCATTGTCGAGTGGCGAGTGCGTGATCGAGGCCAGCAGTGAAAGCAGTGGATCAACATGAATCTGGGTGCCCCACAGCTGGCGTTTTGTGGTCGCTGCGGCGACATCGAGTGGCGATACATGCATCCCACCCGCTTCGTTGTGGTTCTGTATCTGATGTGCGGCCCAATCTGCCAGGACTCCGCGCCGTGGCTTGCCCAGCGAGGTGCGTGGAAGATCGGCATCGGGCCAGAGCAGCCAGCGCTGAATCCGCTGGAACTCCTGAAGGCTGCGATTGGCAGCGTCAACGGCTGTTTTTGCGGCCTCTTTACCTTGAGGCGCAAGCAGAACTGCCACGGCTTGTCCTTCCACCGGAACCACGGCGCAGGCAGTGATCTGCGATTGGTTGAGCAGCGCTGCTTCAATATCTTCCGGATGAATGTTGAGACCGGCGGAGGTGACGATGACCTCGCTCTTTCTGCCGGCGAAATGAATCTGCCCGTCGCTGTCGGAGGAGACCAGATCGCCAGTCGCAAGCCACGAATCTTTACGCTGCTCGACGTGCCCATGCTGCCAGGTGGATGTGGCGACCATCTCGCCGCGAACGGATATCTCGCCGTCGTCAGCGATGCGAATCTCGCGGCCTGGGAGAGGCTTTCCGAGGGTACCGCGGCCAATCTTGAAAGGGTGGTTGAGCGTGATGAGCGCGCTGGTCTCGGTCATGCCGTATCCCTGGATGACGGCGAAGCCGAGCGTGCTCCAGAACTGTTCCAGATTGAGCGGCAGAGCCGCGCCACCGCAGATGAAGGCCCAGAACTTCCATCCCAGAAGACGATGCACACGACGGAACCGCCACATCCTTTTCCAGACGGGCAATCCTTGCGTGGATTCGAGTTGCTCCGCGATGCTGTCGTCGAGAAGAAGCAGGTGACTACGGATCAGTTCCATCATGCGCGGAACGGTGACCAGAACACTGATTCGCTGGCGGCGAATCGTGCGCACCAGCCGCTCGGCTTCGAGACGCGATTCGAAATGAACCTCTGCGGCGAGCAGAGGCGGCAGCCACATTCCCATCGTCTGGCCGAAGACGTGGCTCAAAGGGAGCGTGTTTAGAAAACGCAGCGGATGGAAGGGGTGCTCCAGCGAACGGTACTTGCGAATCTCCTGTTCGATAGGCTCGATGCTGGCAAGAATGTTTCCGTGCGTGTGCACGATGCCTTTGGGTTCGGCGGTGGTGCCGGAGGTGAAGATGATCTGAAGCGGCGTATCGCGCGTGAGATGGACCCCACCCATGCCGCGATAAAACTGCGGCATGAATGGGGCACCCAGGTCCGAGGTCAGGTTCTCGAAGGGGATAGCAGGCACGCTGCCGTCGAGTTGACTCAGCAGAGCCGCATCGCCGCAGAGGAGGCGCGGCGTCGTCTCTGCGATGACGCGCCTGGCGAAGTCAACCGAACCGGCAGCGTCGAGCGGAACTACGATGACTCCGCGCAGCGCGCATCCGAAGAAGACCGCAACCCATTCGGCGGAGTTCTGTCCCCAGAGGACAACTCTTTCACCTGAAGCAATTTTCTGCTGCTCTAGCAGACAGGCGAAACGTGTGGCTAGTTCGTAAAGTTGGCGGTAGCTGGTTCTTCGCGAGCGGTTGCCAGAGTAACGCACAATGGCAGTCTCGCGGCCATAAGTCTGCCACTCATCGAGCAAAGTCGCAAGATTCGTGCGCGTCGTCATGTCTCAGCTACAGCATATCGCTACAACCGTTGAGGAGGTACAAGCGAAAAATGCCGCAGGCGCGCTCTATACCAGCTCAGGGCGAAGCCCTGGGTTGGGGCTCTATCTGGGATGATCGTCCATCCGGTGCTCGATGCAATCCGGCGAGCCCGCGACTGTCGTTGGTATTACCATGATGGCGCTGCGCTGAGCGAACGAAAGAATGCGGCCAGGAGCGACTCCGAGCAGCAGCGTAGCGGCGGCTGTCAACGCAAGCGCAAGAGTTGCCGGAATACTGGCCGGGCGGTACACGCTGAGGCGGTTATGCTCCTGTGCGTGGCGGCTGTAGATCGTAGTCAGCACGCGCAGATAGTAGAAGCAGGCAAAGCCGCTGTTGACGAGGCCGATCACGACTAGCCATATATGGCCCGAGTGCATCGCCGCCGTAAAGACATAGAACTTGCCGAAGAAGCCTCCCGTAAAGGGAATGCCGATCAGCGAGAGCAGGAAGAACCCAAAGACGGCCGCAAGCCAGGGACGCTTCAGCGCGAGCCCTGTGTACTCTTCGAGGCGCGAGTGCTCGCCGTATCCGGCAAGCTGTGTGATGACGGTGAAGGCTCCGACATTCATGGCCGCGTAGGCTGCCGTATAGAAGCAGGCGGCGGTGATGCCGTCCTGCGGAAAGGCCGTGAAGGCAACCAGCAGATATCCGGCGTGAGCAATGGAAGAGTACGCCAGCAGCCGCTTGACGTCGCGTTGCAGCAGAGCGCCGAGGTTGCCGATGGTCATCGAGAGCGCGGCAAGAATCCAGAGCAGCACGCTCCAGCGGTGTTCCATGCCGGAGTAGCTCAGGAAGGTAAGGCGCAGCAGGACGGCGAAGGCAGCCGCCTTCGGCGCGGTGGACATCAGTCCGACCACCGGAGCGGGCGCTCCCTGGTATACATCGGGTGTCCACACATGGAAGGGCGCGGCGGACACCTTGAAGCCGAGGCCGATGAGAATCATGGCCAGCGAGAGGAAGGCAAGCAGCGGCGTCTGGCTGGTTTCGAGTGTCTGCGCGATGGCGGCAACGGAGGTCGATCCAGTAGCTCCGAATGCCAGCGCGATGCCATAGAGAAAGAACGCCGTCGCAAACGAGCCAAGCAGAAAATACTTGAGCGAAGATTCGCTTGCAGCGGCATCACGTTTGCGCATCCCCGCCATGATGTAGGTGGAGATGGATGAAATCTCCAGGCCAATAAAGACCATGAGCAGCTCGACCGAGCAGGTCATCAGCATCATGCCTACGGCGCTGAAGAGCACCAGAGCAAAATACTCTCCGGCGTGGGTGGCGTGGCCGTCGAAGTAGTCGAGCGAACTGAGCAGAGTGACCAGCACCACGGCGGCAATCAGCAGATGAAAGAAGATCGAGAAGGCATCGACCTGAATAGAACCGTAGTACGCA
>WQYS01000292.1 GCA_009781125.1 Acidobacteriaceae bacterium
CAGTTGCGCGTCATCGGGACGGAAGGAAAGCACGCCCAATTCGACCGAATGTATCAGCACCTCGTCCGGTATACGGCTGGCGAGGGTCCGGTGCACAGCCAGCTTGATGCGCGGATTCTGCCGCCGGAACTCATCCAGCAGCGGCAGTAGGCAGAGGCAGGTGTACTCGTTGGCTGCCAGGTTCAGCCGTCCGCGATGCAGCGAGCGCAGTTCGGCCAGAGCTCCCGTGGCCTCGCCGCGCAGGTTCAGCATCTTCAGCGCGTACTCCTTCAGGACTTCGCCGGCGTCGGTCAGCGTGCCGTCGCGTGAGCTGCGCTCGAAGAGTACCTCGCCCAGTTCGCTCTCCAGCCGGGCGATGGTCTGGCTGATCGCCGGCTGCGTGCGGTGCAGCCGCGCCGCCGCCCGCGAGAAGCTGCGCTCCTCGGCAACCGTTACGAATGTCTCCAACTGGACCAGATCCATGGCTTGTCTCCGCCTATCTAAACCGTTGACCGGCTTTATGGTTCAATTAGAAATAATAATAATCCCACGCGGCATCATAAGCCTGGGTTATTATTTTGATACAGAGGCCTCTCTCTATAATTCAGGAAGGCACAGACGGGAGATATCCCTATGCGGGACCCAGATCAGATTCTCGTTTTCGATACCACGCTTCGCGACGGCGAGCAGTCGCCGGGCTGCACCATGCACCACACCGAAAAGCTGCGTATGGCGCATCAGCTTGTGAATCTTGGCGTAGACATTATTGAGGCCGGTTTTCCGGTCTCCTCCGAGGGCGACTTCGAGTCCGTTCGCGATATTGCGAAAGAGGTCAAAGGTCCTTGCATCTGCGCGCTCGCCCGCGCCAAGCAACTGGATATCGAATGGGCGGCCAGGGCGGTTGAACCTGCCTTATCCTCGCGTATCCATATGTTTCTTTCGTCCTCCGACATCCATCTGAAGTACCAGATGCGCATGAGCCGCGAAGAGGCGCTCGACCTGGCCGCGGAATCCGTTCGTCTGGCCCGTTCGCTGGTCGGGGAGGTTGAGTTCTCGCCCATGGACGCGACGCGCACCGATCCTGCCTATCTGGTCAAGATGGTCACCGTGGCCATTCAGGCTGGAGCCACGACGATTAATCTTCCCGATACGGTCGGCTACATCACGCCCACGGAGTACACCGCTCTCTTCGAGATGCTGTTGCGCGAGGTCCCGGACAGCGGCAAGGTGACCTTCTCCACGCACTGCCACAACGATCTGGGGCTGGCGGTCGCCAACACGCTGGCCGGTCTCGACGGCGGAGCGCGCCAGGTGGAGTGCTCGATCAACGGCATCGGCGAGCGCGCCGGCAATGCTGCGCTCGAAGAGGTTGCGGCTGCGCTGATGGTTCGCAAGGACCGCTACCCGTATCGGTCGAATATACGCACGGAGCAGCTCTACCCGACCAGCCAGATGCTGGCCGAGATCATTACCTTCGGCTGCTCGCCCAATAAGGCGATTGTCGGAGCCAATGCCTTTGCTCACGAGAGCGGCATTCACCAGCATGGTGTGCTCTCCAATCCGCTTACTTACGAGATTATGACTCCGGCATCGGTTGGTGTGGTGCGCTCCAGCAGCATCGTCCTGGGAAAGCACAGCGGACGGCGCGCGCTTTCCGACCGGCTGGAGAAGCTCGGCCACACGCTTACGCGCGAGCAGCTTGAGGATGTCTACTATCGCTTCACGCAGCTTGCCGATCACAAGAAGAATATCTACGACCAGGACCTGCTCGGCCTGCTCAAGCATGGTGAGTCCGCGCCGGTCGAAACGGCGTCGTAGGTTGAACGGCCTTCTCCTTGTCATTCCGAGCGAAGCGAGGAACCTGCTTTTCTTCGCCCAGCCGCGAATGCCACGGTGAGGTCAGGCGTATCGGGAGTTTTCGTATTATCAGCATTTTTTGCCTGTTCCGGGCAAGAAGCAGGTTCTTCGCTTCGCTCGGAATGACAAGGGAAAAGGTGATGGGCTTTCATCTCTTGGCTGTGTGACTTTTGAGAGAGAGTCGATCAAGTATCAGGAGCATTCATGAAACTACGAATTGCAGTTCTTGCCGGTGACGGCATCGGCCCTGAAGTTACCGGGGAAGCTATAAAGATTCTCCGCGCAGTCGCTGAGGCTGGCGGCCACGACTTCATCTTTACCGAAGCTCTTCTTGGTGGCGTAGCTATTACCGCGACCGGCTCTCCGCTGCCGCAGGCGACGATCGATGCTGCGCTCGGCTCCGACGCCGTTCTTCTGGGAGCCGTGGGCGACAACAAGTTCAACGCGCTCACGCCGGACAAGCGGCCCGAGGCCGGTCTGCTCGGAATCCGCCAGGTACTGGGAGGCTTCGCTAATCTGCGGCCTTCGGTTGCCTATGCGCCGCTGGCTACCAGTTCGCCGCTGCGTCCTGATATCACCAACGGTGCCGACATTCTCTTTGTGCGCGAGCTGCTTGGCGGTCTCTACTTCGGAGCGCCGCGCTACTGGGACAAGCAGGCCGGCAAGTCCATCAACACCATGGTCTACACGCGCGACGAGGTGGTTCGTGTCGCTCGCGTCGCCTTTGAGCTGGCCGCCAAGCGCCGCAAGAAGGTCACCTCGGTCGATAAGGCCAACGTGCTGGAGGTCTCGCAACTGTGGCGGGCCACGGTCACCGATGTCGCCAAGGACTACCCCGGCATCACGCTGGAGCATCAGCTTGTCGATTCCATGGCGATGCACATCATGAACCGTCCGCGCGACTTCGACGTCGTGCTCACGGAGAACCTCTTCGGCGACATTCTCTCCGACGAGGCGGGCGTCATCACCGGCTCGCTGGGCATGTTGCCCTCGGCTACGATCGGCGGCAAGGTCAATCTCTACGAGCCAGTGCACGGCTCGGCTCCCGATATCGCGGGCACCGGCAAGGCCAACCCGCTGGGAGCGATCCTTACGGCGGCGATGGTGCTTCGTCACTCGGCCAATCTGGACGAGGAGGCGCGTGCCGTCGAGCAGGCTGTTCACGCCGTTCTTAACGCGGGCTATCGCACTACGGATATCGCCCGCGGCGACAACATTCAAACGGTCACGACCCAGGAGATGGGCAAGCATGTTCTCGAAGCCCTCGCCGGGTCGGTCAGGAAGCTGAACGCTGTATGAGCAAGACGAAGGTAATGGTCCGGCTGGTTCTGATGAACCTCTTAGTAGTCGCGGCGCTCGTCTACCGGTGGAAGCTGGGCGCACCTGCAAGCCGGTTGATCATTATCGGGATTGTTGCGTTTGTGCTGGTGAATGTCCTGATTTTGGCCGCCGCAAAATTTTCTGCATCCTCAAGGTAAATTTATGAACACACCGAAAACTCTCTTCGAAAAAGTCTGGCAGCAGCACATCGTTACCGAGCCGCAAGGCGAGCCAACGATTCTCTACATCGACCTGCAGATCGTCCACGAGGTCACATCGCCGCAGGCCTTCGAGGGCCTGCGCATGGCGGGACGCAAGGTTCATCGTCCTGACCGCACGATTGCGACGGTCGATCACAACGTGCCCACGACCAGCGTCGCCGACCGCTTGAATATCGTCGATCCGGTTTCGGCGGCGCAGGTGAACGCTCTGCGTAAGAACTGCGCCGACTTCGGCGTCGAGTTCTTCGACGTGCAGGACACGTCGCAGGGCGTCGTGCACCTGGTCGGCCCGGAGCTGGGAGCCACCAAGCCGGGCATGACCATCGTCTGCGGCGACTCGCACACCTCCACGCACGGAGCCTTCGGAGCGCTGGCCTTCGGCATCGGCACCTCGGAGGTCGAGCACGTGCTGGCCACGCAAACCATGCCGCAGGCGAAGGCGAAGACCTTCCGCATCTCGGTCGATGGCGAGCTTCCGGCGGGCGTCACGGCCAAGGATGTCATCCTGCACATCATTGGCGAGATCGGCACCGACGGAGCCACGGGCCACGTCATCGAGTATGCGGGCTCGGCCATTCGCGCGCTCTCGATGGAAGGCCGCATGACGCTCTGCAACATGAGCATCGAGGCCGGAGCGCGCGCCGGAATGATCGCACCTGACGAGACCACCTTCGCCTATCTGAAGGGCCGCCGCTTCTCGCCCACCGGAGCCGCGTGGGACGAGGCCGTCGCGCGCTGGAAGATGCTTCCGTCCGATGCGGGCGCGAAGTTCGACCGCG
>WQYS01000293.1 GCA_009781125.1 Acidobacteriaceae bacterium
CGCTGGCTACGATTCCGGCGCCGATCTCGCGTTCGATTGCAAGCGTTGCCTGCTGCACCATCGGCAGTCTGAATCGATGGTCGAAGACCGTTGCCGTGGTCGTTTGGCTGACGGCTGCGGGTGGCGTCGTCAGATAGGAACAGGCGTAGCCGAAGCCCTGGTTCTCCACCTGCGGGCAATTTGTAACCGTGGAAGGAGTAATTCGGATGCTGCTGGTCGAAGACGGCAGCGCGGTATTCACAAGTGCGCTTTGAATCGTGGCTCCGGGCACGGAGCCGTAGTAGATGCCATAACCGGCTCGTATAACTCCGCTCTTTGCTCCGAACGGCTGCCAGGCGAAACCTATGCGCGGCCCTATGTTGTTGCGATCTTCAGGAAAGACGCTGGTTGCGCCTGTCTGTCCGAAGATGGCATCCAGCTCAGGGTTTGGCCGCTGGGGCGACGGCACAATCTCGTAGTCGTAACGAACTCCCGCATGGAAGGACAGCCGGCGCGAGACTCGCCAGGAATACTCCGCAAAGCCAGCCAGCTCAGCGGTGTTGAAAGAAACCGCAGGCTCGCCGAAGCTCTGCGTGTACGAGCGGAAGCAGAAGTAGTGAATGGATGCATAGATGGCCGGACATCCACCGTTGGGGTACGCATTCACGTTGAACGTGTAGTCGGTGATCCAGTCCACCAGCCCGCCTGCGCGCCCGTTGGTGGTGCCGCTGTCGTAATGGTAGGTGCCTTCGGTGTTGTTCAGCGCGTCGATGAGGTCGTGGACGAAGCTCACATCGAAGCCGAACTGCACGAAATGCCTCCGGTGCTGCCACGAAGCCAGATCGGCCACCTGAGCGCGGCGCTCATCGGGCCAGGCGCGACGGCCAAGCGCGGCAGGCGTGCCGAAGGTCAGTCCCTGCGGTCCAATGGCAACCTCCGGAGCGTAGCCTCCGGGACCGATGGCTGGTTCTTGCGGCAGCGGCTGCTGCGGCGTCTGGTACTGAAGGTCGCGTCCATAGGCGAAGCGCAGCTCGTGAATGAACGAAGGCGAGATCGTCCACAGCCATCGCGCCAGAGCTGCATCGACGCTGACATAAGCGTTACCCAGACTGGCGGTTCCGCGATCAACGACGGCAGAGGAACGCAGTCCGGCGGGAGCTCTGTAGCGCACGCGGTTGTACTGCGCGCTGAAGCGGTGCTTTGCGCCGGCCTGCCAGTCGAGCTTGCCGAAGTGAATGCTCCGGTTGCTGGAGCGGCCCACCTCGCCGGTAAGCAAATCGAGATAGCTCAGAGCGGCTCCGATCTGCGCCGTGCCTACGCCGCGATTCCCAAGCAGCGCGTTCTGCGTTGCCGTCAGCGAGTAGAAGGCCGGATCCGCAGGCGACGAGATAGCTACGTCGGCGCGATGCTGCTGATCGAAGGCATAGAAGAAAAAGAGCCGGTCATGCAGAACCGGACCGCCCAGACTGCCGCCGAACTGCTGGCGGAGATCGCGCGGCTTGACCATTGTGGTCGCGGGCGCGCCGTTGTTGTAACTGGTGGCGATGGAGAAAGGATTCGTCGCCGCCCAGGCGCTGCTGCGGGCGTTGTAAAAGGCGCTGCCATGCAGATGGTTGCTGCCGCTGCGCGTAATCGTAGTGATCGAACCGCCGATGCCGCGTCCGTAAAGAGCGCTCTGGTTCTGCGACGCGATGCGGAACTCGCGCACCGCCTCGGCGGAGAAGGTCGAGGAGATGCCCGAGCGGCGGCCCGCTCCGCGATTGAGGCCGACGCCGCCCGGCTCCTGCTGCTGCTCTGCGCTGTCTTCTTCGACCGGCTCGGCGCTTGTTCCACGTGGAACATTGTTGAATCTCTGGTCGTCGCTCATGCCGTCGATGCTGGTTCTGTTCTGCGTAATCGCAAGGCCGCGAAAGCTCAGGAGGCTGTCGCCCCCGGAACCAGGGCTGGCCACAGGGGTAAGCAGAGCAAGACTCTGCCAGCGGCGGTCTTTCAGCGGGAACTGCTCGATCTCATTCTGGCGAACGACACTGGCGGTCGCTGCCGATTGCGGCTCGTCAAGAGTGGGAGCCGTGTCCTCTGCGTTCACGTGCACAGCGACGACCGCGCCCGCAGGCGCAAGGTGCAGAGCAATCGTGCTGACGCTGCCCAGCTCAATCAGCACGTGATCCGCGGTTTGGCGGGCGAAGCCAGGAGACTCCGCCGAGAGCGTGTACTCGCCCGCAGGCACGCGGGCAAAGAAGAAGGCTCCATCAGGGCTGCTCAGCGCGGTGCGGTCCACGGCGGTTGCGGCATTTCGTAGATGAAGCGTGGCCGCAGGAATGACAGCGCTCTGCGTGTCCATGACCGTGCCGCGAAGAGCGCCATCGACGGTAGTCTGCGCCTGTATCGGCATGGCGCAGGCGGCCAGCAGCAAAAGCAGGCAGGCTCCTGCTCTGGAAAGACGCCGCGCCCGGAAGGGCAGGGCAGCGCGGCCCGCAGAACAGAGGATCGAATCGGTGAGACAAAAAGGACGATCTGGTGCAGGCATATCTTGCTCCACGTGGCCGTTAAATCGCAGAGTACCTGAAAACTGATATCGAAACAAAATCCGGCGGCCCAGGCAGTTGCATCCTTGTGCCTTGCCGGAGACAGGCGCGTGACCGAAAACAAGGAAAATATGCGGGAAATGGGCTGAATTTATCTGGTTTTTTTACACAGTCCCGCTTGACAGTCTCCGCTAAAGGCTTGAGCCTAGATATAGGTAAAAATCACAATTCAAGTTGCCTCCAAGCGCTTCATCTATTGATACGAGATCAAAATACTGGAGGTAGCTTTTTCTTTCAAACACCGCTCTTGCTGCCGGTGCTGTTGTTCCAAATACAAGGAGTCCACACTTTGAGCTTTGCAATCTCTAAGCGCCTCACCTTCTTTGTCTTTTTGTTGAGCCTTTTTACCCTTCCAGTATCTGCGCAGACCGCCGGCACGGGCACCATCACCGGCACGGTCATGGATGCGTCAGGAGCAGCCGTGGAAGATGCGCAGATCATGATTACAAACACTGAAACCGGCGTGTCGCGCACCGTCACGACGAACAACACCGGCGGCTACTCCGCGCCCTTTCTTCTGCCGGGCCGCTACGAGGTCATCGTGAGCAAGGAGGGCTTCAGCAAGGTTGACCGCAAGAACCTGGTTCTCACCGTCGGGCAGGTGCTCACCATCGACGCAGCTCTCAACGCTGGAGGCGTCACTACGGAGGTACAGGTCACCAGCGAGTCGCCCATCATCGATACGGACAAAACCGAAGTCTCGCAGACAGTGCCGCAACGGCTCATCAGCAACCTCCCCGTCGCTACCCGCAACTGGAACACCTTTGTCCTCCTCTCTCCCAACGTTGTGCAGGATGGCGGTTCCGGTCTCATCAGCTTCCGCGGCATCTCCGGCCTCTACAACCAGAACTACGTCGATGGCGCCAACAACAACCAGATGCTCTTCAGCGAGGCGCGCGGCCGCGCTTCCGGCGCTCCGTACGTGTATTCAGTCGACTCCATCAAGGAGTTCCAGACGGCGATCTCCAACTACTCGGTCGAGTTCGGACAGGCCGTCGGAGGCCAGGTCAACGCCATCACCAAGTCGGGAACCAACCAGATGCACGGCGATCTGTTCTACTACCTGCGCTACCCGACGCTCAACGCGCTCGATCCCCAAACCAAGTGGAGCGCCAGATACAATACCCCCAATCCAACGGTGGCTGACTTCCTGCTCACCCAGCCCATCCACCAACAGCAGCAGTTCGGCGGCTCCATCGGCGGCCCGATTCTCAAAGACCGTCTCTTCTACTTCTTCACCTATGACGGATTCCGCCGCGTCGGCAAGGCGCTCTACTACAACAGCAACACCATCACGCTGACGCCGACGGACGGCAACTCCGGCGGAACAGTCATCTCGCCCACCCAGTGCCCGGCCACCATCAGCGCGGATCAGTGCGCGAGCGCGCTTAACTTCATCATCGCCAATGCATTTGCCGCGCCCACGCGCTATTCCCACTCGGACCTTTTCTTCCCGCGCCTCGACTGGCATATTAATGCGAAGAACGACGCCTTCGTCAACTACAATTTTTCGAACTACGATTCCACCTACAGCTACCAGGGCAGTCTCACCTTCAATGGCAGCTCTCCCTCGACCAACGGTCC
>WQYS01000294.1 GCA_009781125.1 Acidobacteriaceae bacterium
ATGAAGCACGCTCACAAGAGATCTCCTGCGGCTCTGGAGCGGGAGACGGGAATCGAACCCGCGACCAACAGCTTGGAAGGCTGAGACTCTACCACTGAGTTACTCCCGCTCATGTATGAGCTGCGACTCTATCCGGGGCTAAAGCCCCGGACTACCGTTACTCCCGCTCATTTCGGGCCGCAACTCGATCCCGGACCGTCCGAGACTAGCGTTACTCCCGTCCAAAAAACTGGAGCTGATGATGGGGCTTGAACCCATGACCTCTCCCTTACCAAGGGAGTGCTCTACCACTGAGCTACATCAGCTTGTCCATCCACTATCCTACCGCGAACGCTGCCATCCGAGCAGGATACGGAAAGCAAAAAATCCTAACAGAATCCAGGTCAGCGACTGGAACTTACCCGGCTCCATGGTTCGCCAGGCGAGCGCTGCCAGAACTCCCAGAACGATAAGCGCGATGACGGCTCGACCGCTGCTGCCATGACCCAGAGTCATCCGATCAATCCGATCATCAAGTGCTCATCGCTCCACAACCAAACCCATGGTGCACAGGGGAGGATTCGAACCTCCGTACGTCGTTGACGGGCAGATTTACAGTCTGCTGCCATTAACCACTCGGCCACCTGTGCACGATTCCGCTGCCGGACGCTGGAGCTGGCGAAGGGACTTGAACCCCCGACCCTCTGATTACAAATCAGATGCTCTACCAGCTGAGCTACGCCAGCCCAAACAGCTTTTGGCCTGCCCCCTGAATGCCTTCTCCGCTACACACGTAGAGACCCGCGCAGAGTGCGCCGCAAGTTTCAAAGTATCACAGGCAAAAGCGCTTCCGCAAACGCCTCCGCGACTGCGGCGTGCGCCTGAAGCCGCATCCCCACTGGAAATAATCTCACCGCCATGTATTTTTCTGTGTCCTTGCGGTTATCATTCGTTACAACGCCGAACATAATAGAAAGTATGGACGGAATAGGACTCTGTCAGGCCCTGGAAACGTCTGCTTTGTGAATAGAGGTGTAAGGACCATGTCTGGAATTTGTTTGTTAGCTCCTGTGCGTAACTGCTCCGCGGACAAGCGGAGAAAGTCCCTCCAGAACCTGGCGGTCCTCGCGCTGCTTTTGTTGATAGCGGCCAGCGGACCAGCCTGGGCGAAGTCGCCGCGGCTCTCCAAGATGAGTACAACTGTAGCGGACGGATTAGGGAACCTCTCCGGCGTTGCCGTTGATAGCAAGGGAAATATCTATGTCACAGATAACTTAAAGAACGAACATACAGTGAAGCAGATTCCGGCCAGTTGTGCCGGCAGTGCGAACTGCATAAAGACTCTTGGCGGAGGGTTCGGAATGCTCGGCGGCGTTGCCGTGGATAGCGAGGGAAACGTCTATGTCGCAGACCGGGGAAATAAGGCGGTGAAGCAGATTCCAGCCAGCTGCATCAGTGGCGCGAACAATGCGAGCTGCATAAAGACCCTGGGCGGCGGGTTCATGGGGCGCAGCGATTTAGTGGGCGTCAGGGCCAATCTGCGCCCCTTCCTCATGATTGAATTTGAGGGAATCAGCGATGTTGCGGTGGACGCCAGGGGGAATGTCTACGTCGCGGACAACTACAGAGACAAGCATTCGGTAAAGATGGTTCCATCCAGCTGCATTAACGGCGCAAACGACGCGAGCTGCGTTAAAACCCTGGGCGGCGGGTTCACTCTTCCCGTCGGCGTGGCGGTAGACGGCAGTGGAAACGTTTATGTCATCGACGTTAACTTCGCCGAAGCAGCCGATATTGCGAAAAAATATGGCAACGGCAGCGACAAATGGACAGGAGCGGTGAAGGAGATACCCGCCAGCTGCATCAATGGAGCGAACAACGAAGGCTGCGTTAAGGCGCTGGGCGGCGGGTTTGGCTGTCCTCACAGTATTGCGGTGGATAGCAGCGGGAACGTCTACATCATAGATATTAATAGCGACTTCAACGACACAGGAATGGGCTTCGCCTCGTGGATGGGAACGATGAAGGAGATTCCCTCTGCTTGTATCAACGGTGCGAACAATGAGAGTTGCGTCAACAAGCTGGGCTCGTCTCTCGACATAGGTTTTCTGGCGCTGGATGGCGGAGGGAGCATCTATTTCACGAACGTGCGCAAGGTGAAGAAGATGAGCATTGCAGCGGTAACGGGCCAACTTCCCGAATAAGACACGGCGAGCGCAATTCTATGGGCCGACTTATAAACACTTCGCGAGCTTCGCTGCTGTTTGCCTTGGCGCTTTTTCTGGTTCTGGCCGCCGCGCTGATCGTGGTTGTTCGCTGGATGACGCCCCCCAAAACGGCTCGCCTGCTGCCGGAGTCCGACGCCATTGTCTACATCAATGTGAAACCGATACGCGCGGCTACGCACTTTGACCGCAATCCCGTGAGCCGCAGTGCAGACCTTCAGAGTTTCGTCGAAGCCACGGGAATTGTGCCCGAGCGTGATCTCAATGAAGCTGCCTTCGCGCTGCACCGCATGAGCGACCCGAGCGGCCCCAACGGCCCAGTTGGCTATTCTGAGGTCTTCGAGGGGCGCTTCGACGGCCAACGGCTCGACCGCTATCTTGCCAGCCAGGCAACGGCGCGCGAGACCTACGACGGACACACTATCTACACCATTCCCATCACGGATGGCAGCGTGATTCGTCCGCTGCGCGTCACTGCGCTCGATGGCCGCTCCGTCGCTGCGTCCAATATGCCTACGCCAGAACAGATTCACTCTATCCTTGACCGTCATCGCTCATGGTTTGTCTCCGGTTCCGCGCTGCTCACGGCCCGTTTTCACGACGTGCCTCTGCTGGCAAGCGCCTGGGGCGTCGGACGGCTTGGCCTTCCTTTCTCGGATCATGGCGCGATCTCGGCCTTCGGCCTCCAGCTTCCGCTCGCTACAGATACGGATTTCGTCGCCAGCCTGCGTTATACCGGATCGCTGCACCTGCGCATCGAGCAGATCGCAGATTCAGAGGCCGACGCCGAACGCACGGCAAGAGTGCTCGGCGGTGTTCTCGGACTCTTCAAGTCGATCCAGAAGATGCAGCAACCAAGCGGCTCAGGCGCGGCATACTTGCAGATGATTGCGTCGCTCCGCCTGGAGCGGCACAAGGACCGCGTCATACTGACCGCAACCATTCCCACGGAGCTTCTACGGCAGCTCACAGCCGCGAACTCCGGCGCGGCGGCCAGCATCCAATAACAGGCGCGTCTTAGTTCATTTAACTTTGAACAATCCCTGAAGGCGTGCGCTTGTAGGGATCCCGCGAATGAGACTTGCGAAGAAGTCTTTGACTGTCCTTCTGACCTTATCCTTTCTGATCGTCACCGCTCACGCACAATCCAATACGCAGCCCAGTACTGACTCTGTCACGCTACACACCGGGCAATCCTCGTTTCATGACTGGACTCAGGAAAAACCCGGCGAGCGCTGGAAGACCGTTGCCGCCGATCTTCCCGCACCGTACACGACCGAATCGGCGGACAACGGTCCGACGATGGCTCCTCGCCCGAAAAACGCCTGGCCGCAGGCTCCGGCGGGCTTCAAGGTCGAGCTCTACCAGGACGGCATCTTCGTACAGCCGCGCCTGATCCGCGCCGCTCCCAACGGCGATCTGTTTATCGCCGACAGTTGGCCGGGCAAAATTGTAGTTCTGCGCGGAGCCGATTCCGGCGGCAGGGCCGCAGTCAAGGAGACCTTCGCCAAAGGCCTCGATCATCCCTTCGGAATCGCCTTCTATCCACCGGGACCGGATCCAAAGTGGGTCTACGTGGCCAACACCTCATCGCTGGTTCGCTTCCCTTACAAGAACGGCGACCTCAAGGCGACCCGTCCAGCCGAGACCGTCATCCCGGTTCTGCCCGGCTACGCGAAGCTGCGCGGCGGCGGTCACTGGACGCGCGATGTCGTGTTCTCGCCGGACGGCAAGCGCATGTTTGTCTCGGTCGGCTCGTACTCGAACGTAGACGACGCCGATAACAATCCCCAGGAGTTTCACCGCGCCAACGTGCTGGAGTACACGCCGGAAGGAAAGTTCATCAAGATCTACGCCAGTGGCCTCAGGAACTGTGTCGGCGAAGCGATCAATCCCGTTACCAGCCAGCTCTGGTGCTCGACCAACGAGCGCGACCGGCTGGG
>WQYS01000295.1 GCA_009781125.1 Acidobacteriaceae bacterium
AGTTGGAGCACAATAACATAAGGACGCCATGCAACACCGTCATTTAAATCACGAGCAATACACGCTGGCGGCGATTGACGATGTGATTGGCCGAGGCCAGCGCAAGGACTGGGCCGAGCTGCGTCAGGCGGCGCTTGCCGATCGCGCCATCATGGAAAAGGTGCTGTGCATCTCGCTCGCGCAGGGGCAGAATCCGTATGCGCAGCGCTACCGCTTCTGGAGGCACTATGCCGAACAACACCTCGCCGCTGCCTGAGTGGGAACAGGTTCTGAGTTCGGCAGCACACCTCCAGCGCATCCTGCCGGATGCGGTTCTTGTCGGAGGCACCGCCTCGGCGATCTACGCCGAACACCGTATGTCCACCGACGCAGACCATGTTTTGCCTGACTTGCGCAGCCGCTTCGACCAAGTATTGGCGGAACTGGAGTCCGTAGCAGGCTGGAAGACCGCGCGTATCCAGGCCCCAGTGCAAATCCTCGGCAGCCTGGATGGAATCGAAACCGGAGTTCGTCAACTGATCCGCGAGCGCCCGCTGGAGACCTCGCAGGTAAAGTGCGGCGGTCAACTGCTTACGCTTCCGACGCTGAAAGAGATGCTCCGCATCAAAGGCGTCCTGATCCTGAAGCGCAACGCAACGCGGGATTACCTGGATTTCTGCGCCATGGCTGACCGGCTGGGAAAAGAGGCTACGGTCGAAGCGCTGCATGATTTCGACGAAATTTATCCTCAACCCAACGGCGAGTCCGCCTTGCAGCAGCTCCAGATACAGCTTGCAGAACCGCTTCCGTACGATCTGGACCATGTGAATCTTGCCGAGTACAAGCATCTTGCGCCGGAATGGCACCAGTGGGATCGTGTCCGGAATGTATGCACAGATTGTGCAACATTTCTATTTGATCGCACCTCAGATTTGTAAAGGGGGTTGTAAAGCGGTTTGTAAAATCGCCCTGCATTCTGACAAACTAAGGGCATGACTACGCCTGCGACGGACACCAGGATTTTTGCCGACCGGATTGGCCGTATTGAAGTTTCCGCAACCATGGCAGTTACAGCTGCCGCACTGAAGCTGAAGTCCGAGGGCGTCAATCTCGCGGATTTTGGCGCCGGTGAGCCTCACTTCTCCACGCCCCGGCACATCAAAGACGCCGCCATGGACGCCATCGAGAAGAACTTTACGCGCTACACCAACGTGGCCGGAATCCCCGAGCTGCGCCAGGCCATCGTGGATCGCCACGCCGCCGACTTCGGCTCGGACTACACGCCGGACGAGTGCGTCTTTTCCGCCGGGGGCAAGCTGGCGCTGTTCAACGCCATCCAGGTGCTGATCGATCACGGCGATGAGGTGGTCCTTCCCGTTCCCTACTGGGTTTCGTTCAAGGACATCATCCAGTATGCGGGCGGGCGCGTGGTCCTGCTCGATACCCGCGAAGAGGAAGGCTTCCGCCTCACCGCAAAGATGATCGAAGCGGCCATCACGCCGAAGACCAAGGCCATCATTCTGAACTCGCCGTCGAACCCGTCCGGCGCGGTGGTCTCGCCTGAAGACCTTGAGGCGATCGTCCGCCTGGCTCACGAGAAAGGCATCTACCTTCTGCTGGACGAGTGTTACGTCTACCTGAACTACACGGGAAAGATCGTCAGCGGCGGCAGCTTCAAGGATGCCAAGGAGCACGTCATTATTCTGGGGTCGCTCTCGAAGACCTACGCTATGACCGGATGGCGCGCCGGATTTGCTCTGGCTCCGAAGCCGATCATTGCGGCCATGAGCAAGCTCCAGTCGCAGAGCACGTCCAACGCGACGAGCATCGTACAGCGGGCTTCGGTCGCGGCACTGAGCAGTTCGCAGGATTGCGTGGCCGAGATGCGCGCCGACTATATACGGCTGCGCGACCGCATCATCGCTGGCTTCAAGACCATTCCCGGCGTCACCTGCACCGTGCCCGATGGCGCGTTCTATGTGTATCCGAACGTGAAGAGGTTCATCGGCAAGGACGGCGCGAAATCAACCACCGAACTGGCGGCGCGCCTGCTCAACGAGGCGCACGTGGTGGTAGTGCCCGGCGAGGCCTTCGGAACCACGGAACACATCCGGCTGACCTATGCCGTTTCAGCCGATGTCATCGACGAAGGCATCCGGCGGATGCGCGAGTACTTCGCAAAGCAGAGCTGATTGGAGAGGTATGGCAATAGAACCCTGCGCACCGGAGCCACAGTTTGCTCCGGTCATTCTTGCCGGTGGCAGCGGAACGCGGTTCTGGCCGCGCAGCCGCCGCTCACGAGCCAAGCAGGTGCTGGCGCTCGATGGCGAACGCTCGATGATTCAGCGGACGGTGGACCGCCTGCTGCCGCTGGCTCGGGCGGAAGACTTCCTGATCGTTACCAATGAGCTGCTCTGCGCGACGATTGCCGAACAACTCCCCGAGGTTCCCGCCGCCCGCATTCTGAGCGAACCGGCGGCGCGCAACACGGCTCCGGCCTGCGGACTGGCGGCGTATCTGGTGGCGAAGAGCAATCCGGATACGGTCCTCGGAGTCTTCCCCTCGGACCATGTCGTCAGCAACACTGAACGCTTTCGCGAGATCATTCGCGCTGGAATTGCGCTGGCGGCCAATAGTGACAGGATCGTCGTTCTCGGGGTTCCGGTGACGCGACCCGAGACGGGTTACGGCTACATCGAGAAGGGCGCGGCAGTCGATACCGCCTCTGTTCCCTGCGGCGATGTCGAGGTTCGCCGGGTGAGGCGGTTCACCGAGAAGCCGGACCGCGAGACCGCTGAGATCTTCGTCAAGGCCGGCAACTACGCATGGAACGGCGGAATCTTTCTCTGGACCGCACGCAGGCTGATGACGGCGCTGGAAAGGCACTCGCCCGAGATGGCCATGCTGCTCGCGAAGATCGCCGAGGCCTACGGGACTCCGGCGTTCGAGCAGGTGTTTGCCGAGGCCTATCCCAGGTGCCAGAACATCTCCATCGACTACGCCGTGCTGGAGCCGCTCTCCACCATGGGCGAGGCTGCATCGGAGATATACTGCCTTCCGGCAGACTTTGGCTGGAACGATCTGGGCTGCTGGTCGGCGCTGCACGAGCACGTGGCCAACGGCGACGCCGAGCGCATGAGCAGGACGAACATCTTCGACAAGAGCGAAAATCCCTGCGTCGAGATCGACGCACGGGGAAACTATGTCTACGCTCCGGGCAAGGCCGTGGCCCTGGTCGGAGTCAGCAATCTGGTCGTGGTGGAGACCGCCGACGCGCTGCTGATCACCACGCGCGAGAGTTCGCAGGACGTGGGCAAGGTCGTCGCGGAGCTGAAACATGCCGGCCATGAACATCTGATTTAGCGGCAATGGAAGAAACGATGGAAGAAAAGAAGACCGCTGTAAAGTTTGGAACCGACGGCTGGCGCGCGATCATCGCCGATGACTTTACTTACGAAAACGTGCGGCTGGCGGCGGCAGCTATTGCTAACTACGTTCTGGCCCACGAAGACGCGAAGCAAGGCGTGTGCATCGGCTGGGACACGCGCTTCGGCTCGCGCTCATTCGCGCAGGTTGCGGCTGAGGTGGTCGCCAGCGCGGGAATTCCCGTGGCGCTCTCCGGCGTGGTTACGCCGACTCCGGCGCTGTCGTTTGCCGTGCGCGAGCGCAAGGCCGCTGGCGGCATCGTGATCACCTCAAGCCACAACCCCGCCGAGTGGAACGGCGTGAAGTACAAGGGCAGTTATGGCGGATCGGGCACGCCTGCCATCATGACCTCGATTGAAAGCTACCTTGGCAAGCCGCTGGCAAAGGCAGATGTTCCAGCGACTATCGAAGAGGTGGACTTCATTCCCGGCTACGTCGCTGCGCTGGAGAAGCTGGTTGATCTGGACGCAATCAAGAGGTCCGGCTATAAATTTCTGATCGATGTGATGTATGGAGCGGGCCGTGGCGTAATCGCAGGAATCTTCAAGAAGGCGGGGATTCCGTTCGTCGAGATGCGCGGCGAGATCAACCCTGCGTTTCCGGGGATCAATCCGGAGCCGATTCTGCCTCACATCCGCGCTACGCAGCAGGCGGTGGTCGCAGAGAAGTGCGATGCCGCGTTTGTCACCGACGGAGACGCCGACCGCATCGGCGGCGTCGATGAGC
>WQYS01000296.1 GCA_009781125.1 Acidobacteriaceae bacterium
CGATAGTGACGTCGCCCTCCTGACGTATGGAGGGCATCGTCTCTACCGTCCTATTCACCGGAATGCGCTCGACCTCCACCTTCTCCTGCCGGAGCAGCTCATCGACGACATGTTCATGGCTGCAAGTCACTCGCGAGACCCGCACGCGGGCGGTCTCGGTCACCTGCTTGGAGACGGAGAGTTCCTCCTCCAGCAGCGGGATCACGGTCTCGCCGTTAGAGTTCACGGTCGAGCTGCCGGAGCCCTCTATCGTGCCGAGGTGTTCAAGAGGAAAGGGCATGGCTTGCGAACCTCGCGGGTCACAGGATTTTTTTCAGGGCCCTACTTCGACGTCACCAGCATGGAGATTCTGCGATTGCGGGCGCGTCCGTCCGGAGTGGAGTTGTCTCCGATAGGAAACTGCTCGCCGTAGCCTCGGGCGCGGAGGCGGCGGTCGGCTATGCCCATCGTCTCCAACTGGCCTACCACGCTGTTGGCGCGGTCCTGCGAGAGCCTCATGTTATGCGCGTGCGTACCGGTGTTATCCGTGTAGCCGCCGATGGTGAGACGAACTCCAGGGCACGCTCGGAGGATGGCCGCGATGTTCTGGAGCTGCTCGTTCGACTGTGCCTGCAAGGTGGCCGCGTCAGTGTCGAAACGCAGACGGTCAAAGTCGAACCAGCTTGTCCGGTCGGGCTGGCGGGAGGTGTCCTCGATGAAGCCGAGCAGCCTGCCCTCTACGCCCCGCTCCGGAGTGCGCAGGTCGGATCCGTCGCAGGCCTTGGTGCTGACCATGGTTCCCAGGTCAGCGCCGTTCGATGCCATGACCGCAGGCGCAGGAGCGGCAGCCGGCGTCTGCGGTGTTACCACCACCACGGACGGCCTTCGTCTCGGACGCGCTGCCCAGATTCCGAGCAAAAGCGCTGCCAGCAACAGCGGCAGCAGCCACGGCCACACCGAATGATGCCGCTCGTACTGCACCGACTGCGCCACGACTGGGTTGACGTCTCTATATGGCGGAGTCGCTGCATAAGTAGGAGCTCCCGGCGCCGGGATGTTGGCGAATCCCATGGGGACGTACCGTTGCAGCGCGTAGCTCTCCTGCTGGAGGAAGCCGGGAAGATTGTTGGCATTCAGACTGCCGTCGTGCAGCTTTCTGCCGATCATGCTGAGCACCGTGGTGCCGCCGAGTCCCATCAGGACCGAACTTGCCGCCGAGCGCAGGCCGGTCTGCGTGCTGATGGCGTCGGTGAGCGAGCCCAGCCTGCCGCCGAAGATGGAGTTCAGCAACTGGTGGCTCCCCGACAGCGAGTACGAGTTGGGGTTGGTGAGAACGTCAGACGAGAGCGCCGAGGAGACGGCGTTCTCCGGAGTTGACGAGGCCAGTTGCACGATCTGGCTGATGAATCCTCTGTCGTTGGAGCGCTGCGACATGCCGTTGACGATCGCCGCGATCGACGACTGAATGCCGCCCGTGACCGTCTGCTCGGAAGCTCCGAAGTGTCCGGCGATGCTTCCGAACGCGGTCGAGGGGAATGCGTTGGAGAGGGAGGAAAAATAGGAATCCGGCATTTGCTTCATGCCTCCTTTATTCGGAAATAAAGGCCCCACTAATCCACGTTCTGAACCAATCTACTCCCGTCGGCTACGAAAACGCAAACCGGAGGTACGAAGCGGATGATTCGATTAAGATGTTGAATATAAATGGATATATAACCATGCGAGCGCCGAAGGCGCATGATATACCAGCCCAGGGCGAAGCCCTGGGTAAGGGCATCCAACACATTTTAAAGGGCTGAAAGCCCGCTCTATAATTTGATCGTCAACGGTCATCAATATTTGAAAACCTATATTTTTTATTCTGTAGTCCGGGCGAGTATAGGGCGGACCTTCGGCCCTTATAACTATTGGAGCCCTTTACCCAGGGCTTCGCCCTGGGCTGGTATAGTACGCGCCTTCGGCGCTCGGCACTTATCAAATGCCGAGCATAAAGAAGATACACACTTCACTGGAAAATCCATGCTCAGTTGCGGTAAAGTACCCGTGCGAACGGCGCGCACGGTTGAGAGAGTATTTTTTCCCGGCAGGCCAAAAACACTGAACTCCCTCCGGCAACTCGCTGTCATATAGCAACCATAGAATGCGGCACACGCTTCCGAAGCTCTCGTTGAGGTGCTACATGATGCGTCCTCTTCGTCCGGTTCTGTTTTTCATTGCAGTCTATATATCTTCGATGGGCGGCGCTGCATTCGGCCTGACCCCGGCTTCGCCTGCGAGCGTGCCCATTCCCGGACCACTGCGCTCGTTTCTGCGCATGGCCGGCATCAGCCAGGAGGCTCCGCTGGAGCAGGTTTTACCGCTGCTGGCGCGCAACGCCTACCTTCAGGGATACCAGATCGGCAGGCCGACAGAATACCTTCTGCTGTTGCAGCGATATGTTCAGCAGGCGCAGGAGCTCGAAATCCTTGCCGGAGCCAAAGCCGTTATTCATGTGACCAACTGCGATGACGCTGGCACCCTGCTGCACATACTCGGATATCGTCCTCTCGACGGGTGTTCTGAGAAGCACGTCATCCTGTCAACGGCGGACCCCGAGCGGGCCTTCCTTACGATTGACTCCGGCTTCCCGCTCACCACGCTCGAAGCGGACCTGCAAAAGGGAGTTCCCTTCGACTATCCGTATCCTTCCACGCAGGCTCCAATTCTGCTCAGAGAGAGTGACTGGACCGCGTTCGGTGTAAGAAAAAGGGAGGCCGGAGGCGGCCTGCTCGATGTTCTGCTCAGAGACCCCGCGGTGGATCGTCTGTACTGGGCCGTGTCGAAGATGGAAGCCAACACGGTACATTCCCTTCTGCGCGCCGAGGGGTTGCAAGGGCTTCTCAACTACGGGCCTCTTCTTGATTTCTACGGAAGCCAGCTCAACACAGTCGATGGCAGACTTATAGTCCCTGGAGGGAAGGAAGCCGAAGATGCATGGGAGAACCTGGTAGGAATAAGCCCCGAAAAACCGGGCGATTTCATCTACGCCCTGCTCTCCAGAGACAACGGATGGCTGGCCGCATACTTTGATGCGCTGGAGCGCGTCAGCCAGTCGCAGCAGGCTCATCTCACCGAAGGCCCCAGACTCAGAAACGTCTACGAAGCCTTCCATGCACCATCGCCCGGAACCAATGCGGCGAATGGCGTCTTTCGCCGCGCGCCGGGACTTCTGGTGCTGCTTACCCGCGTGGAATGGGAGCCAAACGGTGACCCGCATGTTCCCGGCGATCTGGCCGCGTGGAGAGAGATACTCAACGAGCATCGCGTCATGAAGGACATTCATGGCGCATACAGGCACGCGCGCCGAATCGATCATCCGGACGAGTTGCTCGAAGCCATGGCTGGTCTGTCGAGAACAGAAATCGATGACGGCCCGTTGCAGAGCTACCTGACGCTCTCGGCCATCGACAGCGGAAGGCCGCGCGAGAGGCGTCTGGAGCCGCGAACCGTTCGGCTGCTGGCAAGCAATTTTTCGCGCGAAGGAAACTGGTATCTTATCTTCTCGGAGTTCCCTGCTCTCAGTGATGATTCGATCACGCATTTTATCGCCGCTACGAATGCTATTAGCAGAATCTCCAATCAGACCCTGCGCGGAAACGCTATGGGAGCCTTCCAGGCTGGCGTCGGACTCTGGCAGATTCTGGCGCGGCAGGGAGAGATTCCCGCTTCCGCGATCGACGCATCGTGGCAGAAGCTCATCGAGCCTTTTGCAAAGATCGGTTCAGCAACGCAGTTATTCGATGCCACGCGCGCATCGCTTAGCGGAATGCTCAAGTATACGAGCAGTGGAGAAACTCCATCGCAGAGTGGGATCATCGAGCTGCTGGCCGGCCCAGCGCAGACCAGCGATGACGGCAAGAGCATTCATGATGAGCTTGCTGCAAGGATGCGCTCCGTTCTCGACGATCAGCAGTTGGTCTCGCTTGACACGCTGTTTGCCCTGAGCGACGATCTCCACGCCATGGCGCAGGGAGCGCACGCCGCTCCCGACATGCTCGAACTGGCCAGCGAGCTGCGCGAGTTCGAGATGCCGCGGCCCATCTTCACCAGCAGCGAAAGAATCTCCTGGTCGCCGAGGGTATACACCAGCCATCACGCCGCGTTGC
>WQYS01000297.1 GCA_009781125.1 Acidobacteriaceae bacterium
CCGCTGAGCTTCATGCGCGGCTTCGACGCCTTTGCTGGCGTCATCAAGTCGGGCGGCAAGACGCGCCGCGCCGCCAAGATGGTCATCCTCAACGTCGACCATCCCGACATCATGGACTTCATCAACTGCAAGGTCAGCGAGGAGCGCAAGGCCTGGGCGCTGATTCAGGCCGGATACGACGGCTCAGGTCCGGATTCCGAGGCCTTCTCCAGCATCTTCTTCCAGAATGCTAACAACTCGGTGCGCGTCACCGACGAGTTCATGATGGCGGTCGAGACCGACTCCACCTTCAGCACGCGCGCGGTCAAGAACCGCAAGGTGGTCGAAGAGTACCGCGCCCGCGACATCATGCACGCGCTCGCCGAAGCCACCTGGCAGTGCGGCGATCCCGGCATGCAGTTCGACACCACCATCAACCGCTGGCACACGTCGAAGAACACGGGCCGCATCAATGCCAGCAATCCCTGCTCGGAGTACATGTTCCTGGACGACTCGGCCTGCAACCTGTCCAGCTTCAACCTGCTGAAGTTCGTCACTCCGGGCGGGCAGTTCGACGTTCAGAGCTACCGCGCGGCCATCGACATCGTGACGACGGCCATGGAGATTATCGTCGATTCGGCTGGCTATCCGACCGAGAACATCGCGAAGAACTCGCATGATTACCGGCCACTCGGGCTGGGTTACGCCAACCTGGGTGCGCTGCTGATGGCGCTCGGCCTGCCCTACGACTCCGACGCGGGCCGAGACGTGGCCGCCTCGCTTACGGCGATCCTGTGCGGTGAGGCTTACTGGCAGTCCTCGCGCATCGCCGAGACCTGTCCGGCGATCGGAGCCGCCACGCCGCTGACGCAGCAGGCTCACAGCAACGGTGACCAGGGCGGAGCCTGCCCCGGCTTCTACGTGAACCGCGAGCCGTTCCTCGACGTGATTCGCATGCACCGGGCCGAGGTCAACAAGATTGGCTCTTCGCACGAGAGCGACGAGCCGTTCGCCGCGCCGCAGCTTGACGAGCTCGTCGAAGCTTCGAAGCAAGTTTGGGACGGCGCTCTTGCCCACGGCGAGAAGCACGGCTTCCGCAACTCGCAGGTCACGGTGCTGGCACCGACCGGAACCATCGGCTTCATGATGGACTGCGACACCACCGGCATCGAGCCCGACCTGGCGCTCATCAAGTACAAAAAGCTGGTCGGCGGCGGCATGATTAAGATCGTCAACAACACGGTTCCGTCGGCGCTCTTCCGGATGGGCTACAGCAACGACGAGGTCAACGGCATCGTCTCCTACATCGACGCCACCGGCACCATCGAAGGCGCGCCCGGCATCAAGCCCGAGCACCTGGCCGTCTTCGACTGCTCCTTGAAGCCGGCCAAGGGCCAGCGCTCGATCCACCACATGGGCCACATCAAGATGATGGCCGCCGCGCAGCCCTTCCTCTCCGGAGCCATCTCCAAGACCGTCAACCTGCCCCAGGAGTCCACGGTCGAGGACATCGCCGAAGCCTACATGGAGAGCTGGCGGCGCGGCATCAAGGCGGTGGCCATCTATCGCGACGGCTCCAAGGGCACGCAGCCGCTGAACGTCAGCGCGACCGACGCCAGAAGCGCCGGAGACGAAGCCGCAGCCGAGGCCAGCCGTCTGCGCATCACGGCGCTGGAGGATCAGATCAAGGCGCTCACGGCGAACGCCGACGCGACCGAATCGCAGGCTCCGCCGCGCGCCATGCGCCACCGTCTGCCTGCCGAGCGCGCCTCGGTGACGCACAAGTTCAACCTCTCGGGCCACGAAGGCTACATCACGGTCGGGCTGTATCCGAACGGTTCGCCGGGCGAGCTGTTCATCCGCATGGCTAAGGAAGGTTCGACGATCTCCGGGCTGATGGACTCCTTTGCCACAGCGGTTTCACTGGCCTTGCAGCACGGGGTTCCGCTGAAGATTCTCTGCGAGAAGTTTGCGCACACGCGCTTCGAGACTTCGGGTTGGACGGGCAACGATCAGATCGGCTACGCCAAGTCGATCATGGACTACATCTTCCGCTGGCTGCAGATACGCTTCCTCTCGGGCCAGCAGCTCGACCTGTTTGCAGGACTCGCTCCGCAGCAGGCCATTCCGGTGGAGGGCACGATCGGCGAAGCATTGGGAGCCTCGGTCAAAACGATGCCCGAGCTGGAGCCTTCCACAACTCCGCCGGCAAGTCCGCAACCGGCGGGGGATCTGTTCGCTTCGATGGAGGATCGCGGCGTCTACCACGCGGCCACGGCGATGAAGTCGATGGTCGACATGCGCGACGCGCCCAGTTGCGCCACCTGCGGAGCCATCATGACCCGCAACGGCTCCTGCTACCGCTGCATGGAGTGCGGCAGCACCAGCGGATGCAGCTAGAGCTCACACCAACGGAATCCGTTGATGTATAAGTAAGGTTAGCAACGGACAGTTCATGTCCCGGACAGGGAGCGTTTTCATGGCAAAAGGCGTCAATAAAGTTCTTCTTCTCGGCAACGTCGGCAAAGACCCCGAGATTCGGTCCACGGCCAGCGGCATGATCGTCGCCAGCTTCACGCTGGCCACGGCGGATCGCCAGAAAGACCAGCAGGGCAACTGGCAGGACAAGACCGAGTGGCATAATCTGGTGGCCTTCGCCAGGACCGCCGAAATCGTCCGCGACTACGTGAAGAAGGGCACGCAGCTCTTCATCGAGGGCAAGATTCAGACCCGCTCCTGGGACGACAAGGAGACCGGTCAGAAGAAATACCGCACCGAGATTCTGGTCAACGAGATGAGCATGCTCGGCAGCCCCAACCGCGAAGGCACAAGCGCGGGCGGTTATTCGCGTCAGTCAAGCACGGCGAACCATTCGCCCGCGGCACAGCCTGAGTTTGCCGACCAGGGAATCACCGACGAGGATATTCCGTTTTAGGGCTTGTCTCTGAGATTCGTTGAGAATAGCGCCGAAGGCGCGTTCTATACCAGCCCAGGGCGGAGCCCTGGGCTGGTATAGAACGCGCCTTCGGCGCTGAACAAGGGTGCTCTACCTCATGCCTAGCGAACGACTCCCACCTGCTCCACGGGCCAGTAGACGAACGAGGCCTTTCCGTAGATCAGCTCGCGATCCACCGGCCCGAAGTCGCGGCTGTCGCTGGAGATCGACCTGTGATCGCCCATCACGAAGTATTCGTTGTCCGGAATCTTTGTCTCCAGCAGTGACCGCCGGTCTTCATACATTCTGGGAACGTACTTTTCCCGGAGCGGCTTGCCGTTTACGATCACCTGGCCGTGGTCGATCTTCAGATCGTCTCCCGGCAGGGCGATCACGCGCTTGATGTAGCTCTTTCTGTGGTCGCGCGGATACTGAAACACCACCACGTCTCCGCGATGAATCTCGCCCACGCGATAGGACAGTTTGTTGATGAAGAGCCGGTCCTGATCCTCCAGCTCGGGAGCCATGCTGGTGCCTTCGACCAGCACCGGCTGGTAGAGAAACAGAATGATGAACGTCGAGACGGCAACCGAAACAATCAGATCCCGCAGCCAGGAGTGGACCTTGGCAGAGGAGCGCCCCCGGCTGGATGCGCTCTGCGCAGCCGATCGCGGGTCCTCGTTTCCGTTTCCGTTTCCGTTTCCGTTGCCTTGCTCTGCGGTGGTCAACTGCGCGTTCTCCTCAATCCCTTGGACGGCGCCGCCCCCTGGCCCGTAATCAGTTGCCATGTGCCACTGGCCTCAATCCCAATCCTAACCCAGGCTCCAGCACCTTGCCGTCGAGCCCGGCGGGAGACCACGCCTTCACAATCGCCTTTGCCATCTTTGCGATCAGAACCTCACCGGCGTTATCAGGCGTCCAGCTCGTGTCCTTGTTGCCGTAGGTGAAGATGGAGATCACGATTGGCCCTGTCTTTCCGCCCACTAGCGCAACATCGTTGCGGACGGCGTTCAGGCTGCCGGTCTTGTTGGCGATGCTCGACAGCTCTTCGGTCGAGTCCAACTGCTCCAGGTAGCGCGGAATCGTGGTCCGGTAGAACTGGTTGCGCAGCATGGTGAGCGCCGTCTCGCAGATGGCGGCGTCGCCGGGCCGTGCGGCCTCGCCGGGGTTCCCCAACTGGCAGCGGCCGATCCGCTCCATCAC